>CALDHR010000028.1 GCA_937898585.1 uncultured Oligoflexia bacterium | reverse complement strand
TGCCTCTCTTCTTTAGATTTTTTTCAAGAGAGCTTTTCTTCTCTCAAAGAACCTTGCCTCATTCTTCTCAATCCCCCTTACGGTGAATTACTCAATATTCCAGGGGGGAAATCCCCCCTTTCTTTTTATCAAAATATCGCCTTACATCTTGAAAAAAACTATCCTAAAGGAAGCATCATCTCCCTTCTCTCACCTATGAAAATTACTCTCTCTAAAAGCATAAAACTTTTAGAAGAAAGAAAGTTTTTTAATAGTGGGAAAAAAGTTATTCTTCTTATCTTTAAACTTTAAAAATAACGCTTTTAACAGTCATTCCCTTTACAAAAGGAATAAGAACTAAATCACCTGTATGGGCCTCTTCTTTTTCTTCTAAGCTCGCTTTCTTTATCCAGCGAGGATTTATGGTTACCTCTTTTCCCTGAGGCGAGATAAAAAGAAGCTGATCTTTTTTTGTAAAAGATTGATTCATTAAACGAATAGCAAGGTGTTTTCCCTGATGAGCTTCAATGACCTCTCCTACAAAATCTTCTCGTTGATTTCGCAGTGTTTTTTTATTCTTTAGTTTCTTAAACAAAACATCTGTCTTGTTGGCGCGAAAAAGACCAAAACTATGCTCATTTTTATAAAAAGAATCATCAGTCTCTTCTTCTTTAAAGAGAGATACGGCCGCCCTTAGATCATCCTCTGAAAAATTTAAAAAACGATAATCAAAACGAAAAGATAAATTTTCTTTCATTTGAGATAATTGATCTAACAAAGGAAGAAGAAAAAGATCTTTGGGATAAAACATAAAAGTCCCATTCTCGTTTTCTCTCAGTAAGAAGCCCTTATGGGGAGACTCTTCACTCTTGGCCTCAACTGTTTTGTCCATTTTTTTTTGAAACTGATAACTTAAAAGATTTCTTGGTGTATAAAAGAGAAGAATTTTCCCCCAAAGAAGAATCTCACTTTCAACCTCTATCTGAGATAAAACATTCTCTAATTTATGAGACGATAGCTGAGAGGAGAGAACAATTTTAGAAGGACTGAGTTCTTCATATTTCCCTAGACCAACACTATTATGATTGCCGTGATCTAAGACTAATTCAATGCCTTTAAAAAGATCTCCCTTCTTTGATCCCTTTAAATAAGAAAAAACACCTAAATCGTGAACGCGAAGAAAACAGTCACGCGTCAAAAGATCTTCCTCTTTATTCTTATTTAAAAGTTGTATCAAATCATCTAAAAGATTTAAATAAACATCCCAATCACCCTCTCGCACAAAAGCATCGAACTCGATAACGATCATTTGATTTCTTTTTCTCAAATCCTGACAGGCCAGCAGAACTTCTTCAAAAGAAGATTCTCCTAAACGAGAAAGAATTTTTGGCGATAACAAATACGTTTTAAATCCTGCTTCTATAAAAGAAGATAAGAGATGAGGATTCTCGGTAGGATAATACGTTACAAAGTTTTTCACGAAGCACCTCTTCTGGCCACCATCAACGGCATAACAAGATTTGTTTTTTTTTCACTTAAAGAAATATAAACAAGAGTGCTCGGTTTCGTTATCTCTATTGTATTTCCATAACAGTCTTCGATTTTTTCAATTGAAGAGGAAATATCCCTTCCTTTCGAATTAACTAAATAGATATCATCTCCAACAGAAAACTTTCCCTTCACTTCAAGTAAAAATCTTTTATCATTTTCATTGTTTCCCTCGGCCACCAATCCTAAAACAGGATTGCTCTCTTGCTCAGAGGAACTGTTTTTCTCATAAACTGAATCACTTTTTGCTCTCTGAGATAAATTACCATCAAAATAATCTCTATGAACAAATCCTGTTAAAAGATGAATCCTCTCTTCTAGAAAATCAGCTTTAATTTCCCCTTTCTCCGCATACTCATCAATCAACTCTCTATAGGCCTTTGTCACTGACGCTACATAGAGAGGCCCTTTCATGCGCCCTTCAATCTTCATGGAAGCAATACCATATTTGAAAAAATCTTCCACATAGGCCGCCCCCAACATATCTTTAGAGTTCATAAAGAAACTCTTCTTTTCTTCTTGGCCATCATTTAACGTATATTCAAAACGGCAACTGTGAGCACAACCACCTCGATTACTATCTCGGCCAGCTGTATAATTTGAGATAGTACAATGTCCTGAATAGGCCATACACATGGAGCCATGACAAAACATCTCTAATTCAACACCTGATTTCTCTGCAATAGAAAGTCCTTCAGCAAGGCCCAACTCACGTCCCAAAACAATTCGAGTAACATTCATTTTTTTCCAAAAAAGAGCACTTTGATGATTGAGACAAGAGGCCTGAGTAGAGAGATGAATTTCCATCTCTGGACAAATCTCATGAATTTTTACCAGAACACCTAAGTCACTAACAATTACTGCATCAACTTTAATTTGATGCAAAAACAGAATATAATCATCGAAGTGCTCAAAATCCTCATCATGAAAAAAAGAATTAATAGTGACATAAACTTTTTTTCCTCTCTCATGAGCATAAAGGAGCCCCATCTCAAGTTCAAAAGAAGTAAAGTTTTTCGCTGCACTTCTTAGGCCATAAGACTGGCCACCAAGATAGACAGCATCGGCGCCATACAGAAAAGCAATTTTAAGCCGCTCTAAATCACCAGCAGGAGCAAGAAGCTCAGGTTTTTTTATATTTGTTTTGCTCATCATCAACTTTTTCCTATAATGAAATAAAAGAACATTCTCATCATCAAAATCAAAAGAGAGAAATTGTGATTAAAAAGATACTATTGACCACTCTAACAACTGTTATAGGGCTTATTCTTTTAACCCTTACAATCCTTTACCTCTACCAGAACCACTGGGCAAAAAAAAGGGCCAGTTACTATCCTTATCCCTATCAATGGGTGGAAACCTTGAGAAAGGCAGGAGAGGATTCTATTCTAGAAGACAGAACAAATATCCTTGTCATAGGGGGAGGGCAGGCCTTTTACCTCAAAGAAGAAATTCATCTTCTGGAAAAAGAAATTAATTCTTCTCTCTCTAAAAAAATTGCCCTTACTTTCTTGGCCCATCCAGGGAACGGACTCCATCGAACTCTTCAGCAAATTAAAGAACTTAACTACTGGCCAGATGTTATTGTCTATCTTGGTGGTAGCAATGAATTTGATGAAAAGCGCGTTATCCTCAATGAAATAAAAACTATTGAAGAAAATCAAAAACTCTTTCGCAAGAATAGCTGGTATCGCACCATACTCCCTTATGTTCCCTTATTGTCTAAAATTCTCTATAAAGACTACAAGCTCTTTCCTCTTTGGCGAGAACCACAAAATAATAACAATAGTGAACAAAATCAAAACAGAGATGACAAAATAACGCTGCGTCTTCACGCTCTTCTCTTAGATACCTTTCAACAAGAGTACCTTGAACTCATCTCTCTTATCAGAGAAAATAAAACTCACTTTATTTCCATTCTTCCCGCTATTGATTGGCAAAGACCCATTGGCCGAGTTTGCTCTTTTGCCAACAATGAAGATCTCGCTGATGCTCAAGCAATTATTTTTAGACTCATGGAAAATGGAGAATATAAAAGCGCTTATCGAGAAGTTCAGCTCCTCCTAGAAGGACCTGGTCAACAAAATGCTCTGTCTCATTTTTTAAAGGCCGAACTTGAACTCATTATCAGTAACTCTCTTATAGAGGCCCTTCCCTCTTATCAAATGGCCAATGTTCTTGATTGCGCGCCACAAGGGACCTACTTTCCCTTCTATCAAAAACTCAAAGAAATGAATATTGAACACGATATTGAGACTATTGACTTTAATGAGACTGTCACCTCTCAACTAGGCAGAGGTAAATTATTCACGAAAAAAGATCACCCTCACCCTCTCTTCTATCAAGAGTTGGCCCTTCAGCTGGTAAGAAAAATAAAGGAAAATTTAGGTCTTTAAAATAAAACTCTCCTGAAGGCCTGACACCTTCCTAAATATCTATTACTAGTCAAACCTATCTTATTTATTTTTAAGCTGGGGCAAGTAATGACTATGGATATAATCACTGAAAAGAAAACCACGACAAAATCAAAAAAGAAAAAAAACACAAAGACTCAAAAGAGCTCTCCTCCTGCTAACCAATGGACCATTGAAGATTCCCTAAAGCTCTACAGTATTGATCGCTGGGGGCAAAACTACTTTTCCATCAACGACAAAGGTCATCTTTGCTTACTTCCTTCTCAACATCTCGATGGTCCCTGTGTGGATATCGCTGAAGTTATCGAAGAAATTCAGCATCAAGGGATTCAATTTCCTGTGGTCATTCGCTTTCACGATATTCTTCGGGCCCAAGTCACCAATCTCAATAAAACCTTTAACAAAACCATTGAAGAGGCAAAATTTGGAGGCTCTTATTTTGGTGTCTTCCCCATCAAAGTCAATCAAATGCGCGAAGTGGTAGAAGAAGTCCTCGATGCAGGCCATGTTTATAACTATGGACTTGAAGTAGGATCAAAAACAGAAATGCTGGTAGCACTTGCTTACAATACCAACAATTTATCGCTAACGATTCTCAATGGTCACAAAGATCGCGATTACTTGGCCCTTGCTCTTCTTGGTATTAAGCTTGGCCGGAAAGTTATTGTCGTAATTGAAAAATTCTCTGAACTCAAAGAACTCATTGAACTTTCTAAAGAAATGAAAGTGACGCCTATGATTGGGATTCGCGCTCGCATGGAATCAACGGGCTCTGGAAAATGGGCCGAAAGTGCTGGTGCTCATGCAAAATTTGGTCTCACTATTGCCGAAATGCTTCATGCTGTCGATCTTCTCAAAGAAGAAGAAATGACAGACTCACTTACACTTTTTCATTTTCATATTGGAAGCCAAATTACCGATATTAGAAAAGTAAAAGGGGCCATCACCGAAGGGGCCCGCATTTACGCGAAAATGCGCAAAATGGGTTTAAATATTAAATACTTTGATGTGGGTGGTGGTGTCGGTGTTGATTATGACGGAACGCGATCAACCAATGATTCTTCCATGAACTACACCCTCAAAGACTACGCCGAAGACGTCGTCTATATCCTCAAGCAAGTCTGCGATCTTGAAGATGTCGATCACCCTCATATTGTCAGCGAAACGGGTCGGGCCATTGCTGCTTATCACGCTTGTGTCATCACTAATGTTTTTGGCTCAACAGGAAGTGCGATGGTAGAGTACAATGACAAAAAAACGACAGGCGAGCATATTCTTGTTGGTAACATGCGCGAACTTCTGCAAGATTTAACTCTTAATAATTGTCAAGAAACATACAATGATGCTCAGCAAAAAAAAGAAGAGATGATTCAGGCCTTCAATCTTGGCATCATTGATCTCACTGAGCGAGCAAAGGTAGAGACTCTTTACTGGAAAATCATGCAACAGATCCATTCCATTGCTCAAAAAGAAGAGCAACAAATGCCTGAAGAGATTATGGAACTAGAGTCTGTTCTCTCGAAGCAATACCTCTGCAATTTTTCAATTTTTCAATCAACACCAGACAGTTGGGCCATTGGCCAACTTCTTCCCATTGTCCCTATTCAGGGGCTAGAGCGCGAACCAACAGAGGTTTGCTCTCTTGCCGATATTACGTGCGATTCTGATGGAAAAATTGATCAGTTTATTGGTCATTCAGGGATGAAGAAAACTATTCCCCTGCATAAAATTCAAGAGAACAATTCTGAGACTCCGTACCACATTGGCATTTTCTTAACTGGCGCTTATCAAGATATTATGGGGGATATTCACAATCTCTATGGACGCCTCACTGAAGTTCACGTGTACTGCGATGACGAAGATCCCTCTGATTTTTACATCGAAGAAGTCATCGAAGGAAATACCGCCCAAGATATTTTGGCCTCCTTACAATACGGTCCAAGTGATATGAGCTATAAAGTTAAAAAGAGTATTGAAAAACATATTCAGCGCGGAAAAATTAGGCCCCGCGAAGGTGTAAAGCTCTCTGACTTTTATGAAAAATGTATGAAGAAATATACCTATCTCGATAAAAATTAATACTAACAAATAAAAATGGAGGTCACCATGAACTTATTTACTCTTTCAACAAGGCGCTTTCTTCTGCTCTTCTTTTTCTTGCCCTTACAAATAGTGACGGCCTTACCTGCCACTATTCACTACACTCACTTTAATCATCTCAAAGAAGATTTAGAATCTTTAAAATTCTCTGAGTCTCTTAATCTTGCTGAAATCCAAGCAGGCAAGCTAAAAATCAATGAAAGAAATGCAACATTTCCACTTGTTATTTCAAAAAACGGGATGCCTGAAAATTACATTCCAGATCTCTATACTGGAACAGTATCTTTTCATTCAAGCTCAATAGGGTCCTATGCAAGACCAAATTCTTTCAATAAACGAAGCTATCTTTTTCCCCTCCCTATTGATGAAGAAAACTATCTTTTCCAACATCATAGCTTCTCTCTTGAATATAAAAAATTTGAAAAAAAAATCTTAGGACAAATAAATAATTCGACTTCTCTTCTTAAAATTACATCTCAGCACATTGAATCACATGCTCAAAGTGATTATTTTTGCCTAAAAAGTATAGAATCATGCAAAGGAAAGATCTTTTTGTTCAACAAGACTTATGGCATTGCTAATAAAATATTTATTCTTTTAAGTTTTAAAAATGAATATCAAAGATCTCTTTTTTCCCAAGACCACCTCTCAGTTAATACTTTTCCCTTAAAATTAGGACAAAAAGAAATCGCTGAAATTACAAAAAAGTACCAAATTCAAGGTCTTGATGTTTACATTACAACTTATGGGGGTAAAGAAGAAGATTATCAAAATATCATTAGTTCTTTTACAGATGAAAATCAGAAAAACTTAGCTGCTCATCAACTCAAAGACCTAATGGATCAGATGAATCGACAAGCAGTGAGAACAGAAGAAAGTGATAGGAGTATTCTTCGTTATAGATTCAACTCATTTCTCTAAAAATAAAAAGATTAAGGGCTAAAGTTTGTCCTTTAATGTCTCTATTTTTTTCATAGAATCATTTCCAAAGGCCAATTGAGATTTACAGTAAGGATCATTTTTTCTCATCTCGCCCAAGGGAATCTCTATCCATTTTTTATGCAACCCCTCTAATATCTTTTTAGGCGTCTCTTTATCAACCCAGTATCTCTCTAGAAGCTTCTCTTTTGTCCATCTACTCCCGTTTCCTGCTGTTATCGTCTCATCATTGCTAAGAAGTTGATAAACACAAAGCAAAATATTCTTCACAACCTCTTCTTCAAAAGAAGTGAGATCATTTTTTTCGCTTAAGAAGTCAGAAAGAAGTCTACGTTTCATCAATTCTAAAACACTTTTTTGAAGAGTAAAAAATCTTCCCTCACGGATAACACTTTGATGTAAAAGAGAGAGATAAACAATTTTCTCTAAATATGCACTTTCACCATCCATAAAAGAGGCCTCCATTCCTCTTATTAAATAAGAATGATGTTCTGACTCAAAATGAGAATCAATTGGATAGTGCTTATAAATTAAGGCCGTCGCATCAGGAAATCTTGATCTATTTAAGGCCATTACCATTTTAGAAGCAGCATTGCTAGCAGAATCAGAACTCTTTTTCGGAGGAAGGGAACGAAGAAGAGGAACAGGTCCATCTGTGGGATTGGCCCTCAATCCTCCTGATCCATAAAAAGAACCATCGGCCGCTTCTACCCCAAGACCTATCAAAAAAAACATCATGATTGCTAATTTCTTCACTAATCTCATCTCCCAATTAAAATAATTTTTAAAAGAAAAGACCTATAAACAATTTCACACTGCATTGCAATATATTGAAAGAAGCAGCCCGTGAAAAAAGATTAGGACCTATAAGCATTTTTAGGATAAAGAATGGCCAATGAAAGTGAACACAAAAGGAAATACATGTCTGATTCACCTCAAAGAACTAAAGAAACAAGTCCTATCGCCAATTTATTGTTTAACTTAGTTCTTCCCGTTTTTTTACTCAACAAACTCTCCACTCGCCTAGGTGAAGACGGCCCTCTCTACGCTCTTATCATCGCACTGGCCTTCCCTATTGGTTTTTCTATCTACGATTATGTGAAACTAAAAAAAAGAAACTGGATTGCCATCTTAGGGATTATCAATTTATTAATGACGGGCTCAATGGCCATTTTCACCGCAAGTCCTAGCTGGTTTATCGTCAAAGAGACGGCACTCCCCCTTCTCTTTGGTCTTTTTATTTTTGGCTCTATCTATACAGGAACGCCTTTTGTTGAAAAACTTTTTTTAAATGAACAATTGATGGATGTCACCCGCATTAAAGAATCTCTTTCTCACTTTAACGCCACTGATCTTTTCACCAAACACGTTCGCCTAAGCACTATCTACTTTTCCCTCTCTTTTCTTCTTTCTGCGGCCCTCAACTATTATTTAGCAGTAGATATCTTTACTCCCATTGATGCGGCCCTCAGTAAATACGATCAATCAGTGCTTATGAATCAGCAAGTGGCCGATATGACTTCGCGAAGCTACTTGGTTATTATGGTTCCCAGTATTTTGGCAACCTTCCTGGTTGTCTTTCATTTTTTTCACGGAATTAAAAAATATGCTCGCTTAGGCTACAAAGATATTTTGAAAGAAAACTAATCTTGACTCCCAGAAAGAGAATAGGCCAATCTATTCAAATAGCTTTTTTGAAAAATGGGAGATGAAGTTTGAAAGAGGCCTCAGAGCTTGTCTGCGAACTTAAAGTTATTGTGGATGAATATTTAAAAACTCATCCCAATATTAGTCTGCATGCGCTGAGTAAGCGCTGTGGTCTCGCGTCTTCTACTTTGCGCCGCATTGTTAATCTTGAAACAAAAGATAACCCCTCAGACAGCACTGTTATCGGCATCGTCTCGGCCATCACGAGAGAAGATAAAATTGAAAATCTTATTCATCAAAATAAAGGTGAAATCAAAAAGGCCCTTATTCGTTCTTACGAGATCGTACAAAAACACCACTATCGCGCTGATCTCAAAGATTTAATGGAAGATAGAGAAATCTATATTATCTATAAATTGGCCGCCAATCATGCAGGAACAACACACGCTGAGATAAAAAATCTTCTGGGAATTCCCGCCATCTCTAAACTAGAGATGCTACTAGACCTAAACCTCGTCTACTTAGAAGCTGAAAAAATACACGCTCGCAATAAAAATTTCTCCCTTCCCCTCTCCATTGCCAAAAAACATCTGACTGAACTCCTTCGCTTTACTTACAATACTGGAAAATATGTCGACAGGTCCATCTTCTTAAGTGGATCTGAATCTATAACAAAAGAGGCCTACGATGAGATATGGGAGATCATTGTAAACTCTTCAAAGAAAATCGGAGAAATCTTAAATAACAAAGATAACTTAGGTGAAATACCTTTTTTTTATAATACCATCCTCAATACCATGGATGTAGACGATCAAAAAAAGTGACGTAAATGGGTAACATAAAGGAAAAAAGCTGTATGAAACGTGGCCCCCTTCTTGCTGGGTGCTTTATTGCATTGCTGTTTATCTCTTTAAAAAATAAAATCTCCGCCAAAGAAGGTGAATGGAGTGGCCATTTCTCCATTATCAAAGTTATTGATTTTTATCCGCGAAAAGTTATTTATGTTGGAGGACGTCCCATTATTTATGCACAGCATTTTGACGTAAAGAAAATCTACAAAGTTGTTCTCAAATCAAAATATATTGTAGAAGGAAAAGAAATTGAAGAAGTTCATTTTTTTCATTCAGAAACTAAACAACATTATGTAGAATATTTTTATATCCTCAATGGTGGGATTGTAAATGTAGATGAAATTGATTGGATTATTTACCGATGATAAAAAATAAAAAAGTAAAAAAAACATTAAAAATTCTCACTCCTCTGGTGGTAGTCTTATTTATCTCCTCTTTCTTTATCTATCCTTACTTTGTGGGAAAAATAATTGAGGAAAGCTTTAAAGGAGTAGAAGAAAGCTTTAAGCAAAACAAAAATATTAATCCGGCTAGCTCCTTTGAGCGCTCATACTTTTCTTCAAAAGGCACTCTCTCCATCGATCTTCCTTTCGAACTAGCAAAAATAGATCAGGCCGGTTCCCTTAAAACAAGTTTAGAGGGAGCTTTTAACCACTTATTCCTAACAAGCTCTAACAAACTCATCATTCAAGGATTTAAGGAGCTGGGCATAGAAAATCCCCTGGAAATATTGATTAAGGGGAACTATGGACCTCTTGCGGGTATCCATCATGAGTTTAAAGTGGCCGATATCAATTTAGAAGCAACTCCCAAAAGACCCTCTTCTCTTGAAGCTAAAGGAGTTAAAGCATCACTCACACTAGGAAGAGATTTTTCTTTTAAAAAAATCTCCTTTGATATCCCTCACCTTCTTAAACGAGAAGGCGTCATGGAGTATAAGATCGATAATCTTCAATCTCTTTTTTATAGCTCTAGCGATTGGGGAAAAATTGATTCAGGCCTCTCACTTTCTTTTGATAGTGTCAGTAGCCTTGAGCAAAACTTTGGCCCTGGAGTTCTCGACTTAACCTTGAGAAATATTGATGCTAAGGCCTACCAAGACCTTAAACCTATCCTGGGCTCTTTTTTAAAAAATAGTTCAAACCAGGCGGCCCTTATTCAGGTTGCTATTAAGGCCATGCGTGTCCTCCCTCGTCTTTTAAGTCTTGCTCCCATCCTAGAAATCTCGCGCCTAAATTTTAACACCCCTAAGGGTGAGCTGATGGGTCACGCCGCTTTTCAACTTAAAAAAGATGATGATGTCAATTTCTCTAATGTCCTTGATCTCTTTAATGCCATCGTAGACTTGCGCGCACCTAAAGGCGCTATCCATGAGATGATTCTTCAATACCAAAAAGTAGGGATACTCATGAAGGCCAATCTTCTTACCTCTACTCCCGAACAGCAGAAAAAAGTTTTAGATAAAGAAAAAGATAAAATGGAAAAAGAAGCACAAGAACTTATTAAAAAATATATTGCCCAAGGACACCTCAAAGAAGAAGGAAATTTCTATTCTTTTATGGCCACTTACCAGCAACGAAAACTTCTTCTCAACGGTAAGGCCATTAATTTTGGCGAACTAATGCCCGATTTAGGCATCCCAGGGATATAATTCCCTTAAAATGGCCTTTTCTTTGCTCCTGCAGTAGCTTTTATTTCATGAAAAAAATATTTTATCCTCTCTTTCTCTTTTGCCTCACACAGTATGCACTACAGGCCTCAACCGTTAAAAGCTGCCTTCTCACTGGTTATGTCACAAGACTGAATACATGGTATTGTACTAGTACGGTAAGAAACCCTGATCCCATCAAAGTTGGTGTAGATTTTTATATTGAAAAAAGTGAAGCGCTAGAAGGTAGCCATACTGATTGCAGTGAATATATTGGAACAGTAAAAAATATTCATTTTTCTATACCTGCGAGTAAGGCCGAAAACTTCCTCAAAGGAGACTCTTCCACTATCCGCTATTTTTATGCTGCTCCTCGCTGCATCCCCGACAGCAATCAATGCAAAGTGCAAGAAACCTTTAGCTTAATCTAAAAAAATTACTGAACGACAAATTTGGAAAAGAGAATATTTTTCACTACAGCTCGGCCATAAAATCTATTAATTTTCTTTTTTACTCTTTCTTCAAAAATAATTTTTCCTGAAAGAGTGTTAATTTCTTCTTTTTTCATTCTCATGGCCACATCAATAATAGAATCATAAATCTCTGGAGTTTTTTTCTTAAATAACTCCTCATCCGCCTGCTTAAAGGGAACCAAATGCAATTCCATATCAATAAACTTTAATTTATTTCTTTCACTGTATAAGTTTGTCAAAATTTTCTCTAATTTGTAAGGAGCGACAAGAGTAGTTGAGTTCATTGCTTCCTTAAGCTTCATAAATTCAACTAAATCTGTTGGTAATTCCCTCTTTGCAATAAAGGTGGTATAGACGTTCACCCCTAGAGCAAAAAATAGGCCTAAAGCATTAATAATGATGACAATTTTGTCGATAATAGGATTGCTCATAAGTGAAATTATGACCTACTTTAGAATTTCAGGCCAAATAAGGAAAAAGTGAACCTATGTTTCAAAACTATCTTGTTCTTGTCATATTAATCTTCTCTTTTTATTCTACCAGTGCATCCAATTTAGAAATTTCCCCCACTGTCTCTAAAGAATGCCTTTCTTTAAAAAGT
This sequence comes from uncultured Oligoflexia bacterium, assembly GCA_937898585.1. GTDB lineage: Bacteria > Bdellovibrionota > Bacteriovoracia > Bacteriovoracales > Bacteriovoracaceae > CALDHR01. The sequence goes on along the minus strand of CALDHR010000028.1, from coordinate 16,847 downwards.
CAGGAATGCCTCAATAAAACGATTTTAAACTCCGGTCATATTTCTGTTAAAAACAAAAATAAACTCCTTAAAGATAAAGACATCCACCTCTTTATGACCTCCTTGTTCTCCCTTATCTATGGCATGCCTAAAGACAAAATCGAGCATCTTATTAACGATTTGAGAGAGTCCCTACACGCTCAAATCACAGAAGAAAAACAATTAGAAGAGATAAAAGAAGCGACCATTCTTCAAATAAAAAATGCTATTAATTTTATTGCTGGCCCTAATGATTTTCACTTTTTTGATATTAACCAAACCCACCTCATTAAAGATCATATAAAACCTGGCGACATTGTTTTCTTTCGATCGCAACTTCCTATTGATGTCCACCCTGGAGTCCTCGGGTCCATCGCCCAAGAAAAGGCCCAGCTTTTGGCCAAAAAAATTATCAATAAAGCATCTAATCTAGGCTCTGCCACTAATTCTCATAGTTTTATGTATGTAGGAGAATTAGAAGAAATCGCTCATGATGATGAAGTATCACAAGTTGGTCATTATCTTATCGATATAACACTAGATTTAGGTCCTCTTCTTTCTAGTCGCTCCATCCCTGCACGAGATGACATCCGACTTGTTCGACTAGATGAAGAAAGCTTCTTTAAAATTTTAAAGGAATCAAGTTATACATATGAATTTTGGCGCTCTCATAATCCTCAGCTGAATAAAAAGGCCGCTGAGATAGCTCTCAACTATCTCTATCGTCAGCAAAAACAAAAAAAGAAAAAAGGGCTTATTTATCGCAGAAATGTCTATCATGCCCCGAAGGCCGGTTTAAGCCTCATTAGAAGCAAGAACTTTGGACCAAGGGCCTGCAAGGAGTTTTCTTCACGCGCAGCAGATTTTTATATCAATGATAAAAAAAAGAAGAACTCTGATCTCAGCTTTTTTTGCTCTGAGTTTGTCAGTTATCTTCATCAAATGGCCGATTTTTCTCTTAATGATGAACTTTTAAAAAAAATTGAACTATCTAAAAAAGAAAAGTCTTTAAAAAAAATAAAAAATATTATTCATAAAGATTACTGCCTTAAGAAAAAATCTCGTCTACAACTTCGCGTTCACTCATCTGCCGTAACTCCTTCAGGTCTACACTCTTATCTGGTTAATCACAGAGATAAATATTCACCTGTGGCCATCATTACAAACATGAAGGATATTGAGTTTACACCTAAAGACATCGAGACTATTACAAAGAATTATAAAGAACACGAATTTATTCTTATTAAAGAGAACGACTCTTTTAAAGTTAAGATTATTAGAAACATTATAAAAAAAAGAAACTACTGGCAAAAGATTAAGGCCTTTTTTGGTTTTTAACTTTAAGTAATTCCTTTAATTCTTCAATAAGAATTTCCTGAAAAAAAGATCTCTCAAATTTAACACCTGTAATTTCTTCAACGCTACTCATGACAGAAGAAGAAAAACCACACGGTCTAATATCTTGGAAGGCCTCTTTATCGTAGTGAAGATTTAAGGCCAAACCGTGATAAGTAATCCATCGACGAACAGCAATTCCAATAGAGGCAATTTTTTTTCCTTCCACCCAAACACCTGTTGGATATTTTTCTCCCTTGGCACCATGAGCTTCTAGGCCAATCTTTTTTAAGGCCCTAATCATTGCTTCTTCAAGGGAGCGAAGATGGTGACCTAAATCATGTTCTCGTTTTTTTAAATCAATAATGGGATAGATAACAATTTGTCCTGGCCCATGATACGTGGCCTGACCACCTCTCTCGATAGAAAAAAATTCTTTTTTGTAAGAAATAAGATCTTCTTCTTTGGTCTGTCTTCCCAGTGTCACAATAGGAAAATGAGCACAGGCAATAAGAAGCTCCTCTCTCATTCCTTTTGAAACTTCTTCCACCATCTTTTTTTGAAAATCATAAACTTCCCCGTAGGGCGCCACTCCAAAATCAACTAACTCCATGATTCATCTTTTTTTCCAATGACGCTACAGCTTGCCGGCGCTCTATCATACCCTTAATAAAATATTCACCTGCTCGATAAGAACTTCTAACAAGAGGACCAGAAGCACAATAGAGAAAGCCTAAGTCCATGGCCACTTTTTCCCAATTTTTAAACTCTTCAGGAGTTACATAGCGAACAACAGGAAGATGTCGCTTTGAAGGCGATAGGTATTGACCAAATGTGACAACATCAACATCAACTTCTCTTAAATCTTTTAATGTTTGAAGAACCTCATCATCACTTTCCCCAAGCCCCAGCATAATAGAAGTTTTAGTGACTCTGCTAGGATCAAGTTTTTTTACCATACTTAAAACATCCATTGATTGTTTATAAGTGGCCCTTCTATCGCGCACTTTTTTTGTGAGACGCTCTACCGTCTCAACATTGTGAGCAAAAACATCAGGGGCCGCATCCACCATAATTTTCACAAGATCTTCTTTTCCATGAAAATCAGGAGTAAGAACCTCCACTAACATTTCAGGTTTTTCTTTTTTAATAATTCTTACCGTTTTAGCAAAGTGAGAGGATCCTTCATCGGGAAGATCATCTCGATTCACGCTAGTGAGAACAACATAATCCAGTTTCATTTTAGAGATGGCATGCCCTACTTTTTCAGGCTCATCTAAATCAATTACACCTTTAGGATTTCCTGTTTTAACAGCGCAAAAACGACAACCTCTGGTACAAGTATCACCTAACAACATAAAAGTTGCTGTGCCTCCCGTCCAACACTCTTCTATATTCGGACAACGGGCCTCTTGGCAAACAGTCACAAGGTCAAGAGATTTAAGCATATCGCGAATTTCTGTATACTTTGATGAGAGAGGGGGACGAACTTTTAACCACTCAGGTCTTTTTAACGGTAGAACTAGTTTATTCTCTTTATCTGTCATAAGATGCTCTCCAATTTTTGACCTTTATCCAGAAGCTGAATATAGTAAAAAAAGCACAAGAAAAACAAGGTAGAGACCATGAATAGTGAAAATAAAAATGGACCCCAGAGAAAACGTTACTTCTCTTCAAACCATCATAACAAAAAAGGGCCTCGAGCAAATCCAGGCAAAACAAATCATCGCCCTCAAAGAGATCTTTCTACGGGCAAAGGAATTCATAAGCGCTATTTGGAGCTGTTGGAGCAACATCTGCAAAACCGCAAAAAATATTTTGAACGTTTTAATCGAGGAGACATAAGAGAGCAGAAAAAATTAGAAAAAGAATTCTTTGCATCTGCCGAAAGACTCAATTCTTTTGAGCACAAATTAACGAAAGATCAAAAAATGCTTTTTCACTACTATAAAAAAGAGAATAAACTAGATTTGGCCTACTCTGAAAATCACAATCTCCTAATGAACGAAACGGCCCATGAAGGAGAAGTGACAAAGAATGAACATTATCCAGATCCACATCTTGCTGCTACTCAGAAGCTAAGAGAAAGCTATGCCCATGACACCGAAGAGAGCACGGGCACACCTGAAGACTACTTAAAACTAAAAGGTAAACTGTAATTAGTTTCCGTTTACAACTTCAGAGTTATTAGATTGAGCTGAAGCAGGTCCAACTTTTCCAATTCTCTCTGCATTACCATAAAGATAATTGTTAATCGTTGTCTCTTGATCTTTAAGAATAGCAATTTTTAGCTCTTCATAAGGAATGTCGAGAATTTCAGATACTTTGCGCAACATTTTATAAGGAATGTTACAAAGCGCTCTTTCAACGTTACTAATAAATTGGCCATTCTTATAACCGAGCAAATGAGAAAGCTCTGATTGAGAATAATGTTTTGGGTGTGAAAGCCTCTTTGTTCTAATAAGTTTGGCTATGTGTTCGAAACAGCGCATACAAAAACCCCTCTGTGGTTTTTTAAATATCCCCTTCAAATTCCTTTTAGGGATACGGTGGTTAATAATTTTGCCTTAATGCGGCAACAGAACCATCATATATCAAATCAATAAAAATTAAGCATAGGAAAAAATTAGTTAACAATCACGAGAGGTCGCAAATAAACAATAATTATTTTTTTTATAAACAATTTAAAGTGATATTTTTTACCCTATGAAGATTTTTACTTATCCATTAAAAAGCACTTTTTATTCACTTTTCTGGAAGAAATTGCCTCTTTTTTTCACAAAAGATTCAAAAAATGAAAGTTTTTCCGCTTTTTTACCCTGTAATTTTTTCCGCACATCTACTTTTTCCTTAAGCTGAAGAAAATATAATTTGTTGTATGTATGCCTGAAAAAAAGGGAAATAAAAGATGGTGATTTATCAGAAATGAAATCTATTAAACAGTCGAGGCGCCTAAAAAATTTGTCAATGATGAAAAATTTCTTCTAATTTGTCCAATTTCTCTATAAACATGACCTTCCCCTCCTGAGACAAAATCTCTTCTTCCCTCAACATAGACATAAAGCGAATAAGAGTCTCTGAAGATGTTCCTATCATAGAGGCCATCTCCTCCCTTGAGAGCCGAATATTTAGGCGAAATCTCCCAGGAGAAACCTCTTCACCTCGCCCCTCTTTAAGCTCTAGTATTAAGGCCGCCAGCCTCTCTAGGACATTATGAGAATAAGAGTGATAAAGCCCTTCTTCGAGCTCACTGAGATTCTTAGAGAGCCTCTTGAGATAACTCATGGCCAACGAAGAATTTTTCTCCATAAGATGAATAAAAGTTTTCTTGCTAATAAAACAGATGGTCACATCATCAATGGCCGTTGCCGTATAAGAAGATGGTGAATCATCAAAAAGAGAGGATCTTCCCAATAAATCTCCGGCCTTTGCTAACTTTAAAATAACTTCCTTTCCTTGATGATCTAACTTTGTAAGTTTAACATTTCCTTTTGAGAGGCAATAAATACCAAAAACAAATGATCCCTCAACGAACAAATTTTGCCCTTTGTGATACGCACTGACATTTTTTTGACACTCTAATGCTTGAGCATCCTCGGAAGAGAGATTTGAAAAAATAGACTCTTTTTCTATGGGGCAAAAATGACAGCTCCTCGTCAAATGACAATCCTTTTCTTCTCTCATAGACAATCACTCCCCATAACATTTTCTTCACTCGAGACAATCAATTCCTCCCTATAAGGTAAAAATTCGCCTCGCTGAATTCCCTGGACACTATTAAAGGGAGCAATGAAAACACCGTAGCGTCCCTTTAGAGACATCCCTCCATTGGCAGAACCGCTTTCAAGGGCAAGCTCAAACTTTTTAACCATTCCTTTAGGAGTACTAAGCTTAAGATTCCAGCTCTTTTTCTCTCCTCGTAAAGAACTGCTCTTTTGAATATCGAAACTAGCAATTTTCTTATTATGAGAAAAAAGGGGACAAGATCGATTTCGAAAATCATTGGAGGGATAGGCCGCAGCATAAAAAACGCGATAAATAATCCTCGGCCAAAAACTCGGTGAAAGTGATGTTAGAAAAGAAGAACCCTGTTCTGCCAAGGGAAAATAAAATGTATCCATTGCCTCTCCTGGAGAAGACTCTTTTTCAAAATAGACAATTTTGATAAGAAGAGAATCCACCCCGAACTCACGAAACTTCTTTTCACTATCAGGATCAATCCGAGGAATATCAAAAGAGAATTGAAATCCCATGGAAACTTCTCGCTTCACTTTTTTCCCTATTTTCCAAGGAATAATTTTCTCTGCACGCAGAACACCTTTTAAAAGAGTGACGTGATATTCCTCCTTTAGTGCGGTACCATAATGACAAGAAGATAAAACTAATAACGTTAAGCAAAATAAAGAAAGACGGAGAATGTTCATGATAAAAACTCCTAATCATCAAAGACCTCATCTTATCTCTTCTTATGCAATCCATCAAAAGAAAGATTTTCGCTATCTTTTTTCCAGCAAGGAAAGCATGAAGCTCATTGAATTAGCAAAAAAATCAGATGTCCTCCTCACGATAGAACTGCGCTTAGACTTTTCTCGAGAAAATAACCTTGAGCTCATCACTTGCCTCAAAGAAAAACCAAATAATTTTCCTCCTTTAATCCTTACTTGTAGGAAAAAAACAGGAAATCATCTTTCTCGAATTCATCTTCTCAAAGAAATCTTTTTACAAACTCACCACCAAATTGACATTGAATATGAAAGTCTTTCCTTTTTTCAAGAAGAACTAAAAAAATCTCCTCAGCGTTTTATTATTTCACACCACTACGCTGAAAATCCTTCACGGGCCGAACTCTCTTCTCTTATTTCTCAACTAAAGCGCCATTACCCCCATTCTTTAAAAAAAATTGTCTTACCCTACAATTCATTTTTCCCTCTCTCTTTTTACGAAGAAGAAAATCTTCTTTTCTTTAGCGGTGGAGAGAAAGGAATTCTTTCTCGCTTTACATCCCTTCTTTATGGCCAATTAAAAACAATGTATTGTTGCTATAATAAAAAACATCAGATGGACAAAGGTCAAATGACGACCTTTGAACTTCTCCATATCTACCAAATTCAACGCTTGAAAAAAGATTTCTCCCTTTATGGTGTTATAGGCAACCCCATTGGACATTCAAAAAGCCCTCACGTCTTTAATCCTCTTTGGGCCCAAGAAAAAAAACGTCGTTTTTACTTACCTCTTTTTTTACAACACCTTAAAGGTTTAGAAGAAATAAAAGAAAAAAGTTTTTTCCCTCTAAAAGGAATATCCATCACCCTTCCCTTTAAAGAAGATATTTTAAATGAAAAAACAAAAGAAGATTTCATTCATCAAAGTGTAGAAAAGACCAGAAGCTGCAACACTCTTATTTTTAAAGAAAATAACAAAAAGTTTTTTTACAATACTGATTATCTCGCCTTAAAGGAAATTTTGCCCGACTTAGCAAACCTCTCCAAAAAGACCGCTCTTGTTTTAGGTGCCTCAGGTGTAGGAAGGGCCATCATAGAAGCTCTCCTGGAAAAAGATTACCAAATTTATCTTTATAACCGCACCTATGAGAAAGCGAAACAAATTGCCTTTGAAATATCTTCTCATAAGCTCACTGTCGTCAAAGATGAAAAAAAATTAGATCATCTCATGAAAAATTTTCAACTTATTGCCAATGCGACAAGTGTAGGAATGACTCCTCTAACTCAGCAATCACCTCTGAAGCAAGAACTCATGACGAAAACACCCGCTGACTGCCTCTTCTTTGATATTGTCTACAACCCTAAAGAAACTCTTTTTCTTCAATGGGCCGCAGAGCTCAAACGACCTACTCTCCAAAGCGAGGAGGCCTTTTTTCTCCAAGCTCAAAAACAAAAGCAGCTTTTTGACCTTATTTAAGACCTGGAAAATTTTTAAGCTTCGCAAAGGCATTGTTTTTTCCCATCTCTGCAGGACGCTGTAATTTAGGGGAAGAAACGCTCTTCGTCTCAGAGACTCCTGATGTTGCTCTTGATTGCTTCTTAAGAGAGAGAGCAATCCTTTTTCTTTCTCTATCAACAGAGAGAACTCTTGCTTTAACTTGCTGGCCTACTTTGAGAACTTTGAAAGGATCATCTACAAAACTATCACTCATCTCAGAGATGTGAATAAGTCCCTTCTCTTTAAGACCAATATCAACAAAAGCACCAAACTGAGTAATATTGGCCACTTCTCCTTGATAGGTTTTTCCCACTACTAAATCTTGAAAACTACTGAGGGTTTCATCAAAGTCTGTTGCAACAAATTCAAGACGGGGATCTTGCCCACGCGTCTGAAGAGATTTAACAATATCGGCAAAAGTAAATTCACCAAGCTTTTCTTTTAAATTTTTATCTGAGGCCAAAACAGTAATCCATTTATCTTCACATAATTCATGTAAAGAAATCCCCTTTGCCAAAACCCACTCTTCTAAAATTGAATAGCGCTCAGGATGAACAAATGTTGCATCCAGTGGCATCTCCCCATCAACAATTCGCAAAAATCCAGCGGCCTGCTCAAAGACTTTCTCTGAAAAGTGAGGGACTTTTAATAATTCACTTCTCAATTTAAAGCGCCCGGTCTTATCGCGAAAAGAGACAATCTTTTTCGCTAAAGCAGGACCAATTCCTGAGACAAAAGAGAGAAGAGAGAAACTTGCCGTATTGAGATCAACTCCCACATAATTCACGCAACTCTCCACAACCCCTTCGAGCGATTTCTTGAGTTTGACTTGATTGACATCATGTTGATACTGGCCAACACCGATGGATTTTGGATCAATCTTCACTAACTCCGCAAGAGGATTTTGTGCTCGCCTTGCAATAGATATGGCCCCTCGAACAGTTAAATCTAAGTCGGGAAATTCACTGCGAGCAATTTCAGAGGCCGAATAAATAGAGGCCCCTGACTCAGACACAAGAGCAACATGAACACCATTCTCTTTAACAAAAGGAACTTCTTCTTTAAAAAACTTTAACGTCTCACGTGCATAAGTTCCATTTCCAATTCCTATATGAGTGATCTTAAAATGTTTAATGACTTTTTCTACTTCTTCGCGTGCCTTGCCCTTGTCTTCTCTTCCACCATCGAGATAAATCGTAAAGTGAAGTAAGAACTTTCCCGTCTCATCAATGATGGCAATTTTGCAACCCGTTCTAATTCCCGGATCAACACCCATCACAACTTTTGGACCCAAATAAGGAGCAAGTAACAACTCTCGCAAATTAGAAGCAAAAATAGAAATACTCGCCTCATCGGCCATTTTCTTTAATTCACTTTTGACTTCTAAATCAAGGGAGGTCTTCAAAGAATATTTATAAGCATATTGGGCCCATTTATTCATTTCATTGATAAGATCTTCATCTCGATGATTTTTCCAAAAAAACTCTTTATAAAGACCAAGCGCCGCCTCCAGAGGATAATCCACTTCAACATCAAGAATTCCCTCTGTCATTCCACGCTTAAGGGCCATAAAACGATGAAAGGCCTTTCCTTGCTTGAGAGACTCAACACTTTCCTGATAATCAAAAAAATCTTGGTATTTTAACACTTCTTCTTTTGCATTTTCTTTTTCCGCGTCATTTTTCTTCTTACTCTGAAGAACTCCTTCTTTAAAAAAGCGCTCCCGTAAAATTTTCTTCCCCTCAACATGATGACTCATCTCTTCAATGGCAATAAAACTAAGCCCCTTTAAGGCCTCATCAACAGATTTAACTTTTGCATCAGCAAGAGCACAAAGCTTCTCTGCTTCTTTTTTTATCACTTCCCAAGTAGACTGCGGATTAATGGCAAGATCAAAAAGCAATCCTAGATTTTTTTCACGTGCTTCAGTTGCCTTTGTTTTTCTTTTTACTTTATAAGGAGCATACAAATCTTCAATTTCTTGAATCGTCTTTGCCGCTAGAATTTTCTTTTTTAACTCATCATCAAGCTTATCCATCTTTCCAATCGTTTCTAAAACAAAATGACGGCGCTCTTCTCTTTCCACCAGAGAGACAAAAAGATCGCTTAAATCGCGAAGCTCTACTTCGTCTAAATTTCCTGTCTGCTCTTTTCTATAACGCGCAACAAAAGGAACTGTCTGTTGCTCAACAAAAAGAAGATTTAGAGCACTTTGTAAAAAAGTGGGCCCTTTTGCCATTTTATCGGTACACTCGCCAAGGAGTGAAGAAAGATACTGCGAAGCAACGCTTGCTTTGAGAGAAGTTGTCGATGAACTCATAATAATTGGATCCCTTTGGAAGCTAGACAAAAAGAAGAGCATCAGGTAAGCATCCTAATTCTCTATTATTTCTTTTTCTTTGAAAACTAATGGGCCAATCCATAAAAGACAAGAAATTTTAACGAAATATTAAACTAAAAAATTGATAAAGAAAGAGCGACTTATGGCAATTGGGCCTCACGATTTTTTGGAAAATGCCACCATCCGCAAGGTGAATTATCTAAAACACCACAAACTCTACCCCTATTTTAGGGCGATAGAATCTAATACTGCGTCTACTGTTGTTGTTAATCATGAAGAAAGCGTCATGATTGGATCTAACAATTATTTGGGATTAACACACCACCCTTATGTTGTAGAAAAGGCCATTAAGGCCATCGAAAAATTTGGCACTGGCTGCACAGGCTCGCGCTTTTTAAATGGAAATTTTTCTATCCACGAAGAACTTGAAGAGCGTCTGGCACGCTTTATGGGCCATGAAAGCGCTCTCGTCTACTCGACGGGCATGCAGGTGAACCTTGGTAGCATTTCGGCCCTCATCGGTCCACGCGACTGTGCCTTTACAGATCAAGAAAACCACGCCTCTATTCTCGATGCCCATCGCCTTTCTCTAGGTGATACCTTCAAATATAAACACCACAATATGAAGGAGCTAGAAGAACTTCTTCAAGCAAACCAATCTCGCTATAAAAAAATGCTTATTGTCACTGACGGCGTTTTTTCAATGACAGGTGATGTCGCCAACCTTCCGGCCATCTGTAAACTGGCCAAGCAATATGGGGCCTATGTTTATGTTGACGATGCTCATGGCCTTGGTGTTTTAGGACGAAATGGACGCGGCACGGCCGATTCTTTTGACCTTACCTCCCAAACAGACTTTGTCATGGGAACTTTTTCTAAATCCTTTGCTTCTATCGGTGGCTTTATCTCAGGAAGCAGAGAATCTATTGATTATTTGCGCCATCTATCGAGAACTTTTATTTTCTCTGCGGCCCTTCCTCCTTCGGCCGTTGGAACTATTATTGGTTGCCTTGATTTGATGGAAAAAGATAACTCTCTCTTTGAAAATCTTTGGGACAACACCCATTTTATGATGAAAGGTCTTAAAGACATTGGCTACAATACTCTCAATTCATCAACACCTATTATTCCTCTTCTTATTGGCGATGAATTAAAAGTCATGAAAATAACAAAGTTTTTAGAAGACCATCACGTCTTTGCCACTCCTGTTATTCCTCCTGCTGCTCCCATTGGGATGTCACTTATTCGCACCAGTTATTCAGCGGCCCATAAGAGAAGTGAACTTCAATACTGCCTTGATGTTTTAGAAAAGGCCTATCAATTATTTCGTCCCTATGAGGTGGAAACACATGCCCCTTAGACTTTTTGAAGTAACGACTCGCTCTGATCTCAACGATTTTATTAATTTTCCTTGGTGGCTTTACCGTCATGATGCTCATTGGGTTCCTCCTCTGAAAATGAGCGTACGCTCTATACTAAGCCCCAAACATCCTTTTTATAAAAATGCCCACCGCAAACTTTTTATTGTTCGCGATGGCGATACTGTTGTTGGCCGGATTGCTTCTATTTTAGATCAAGACCATCTCACTAAGTATAATGAGCTGGCCCTCCACTTTGGCTTTTTTGAATGCGTCAACGATGAAACCGTGGCCCGTATGCTTTTTAATGCCGTAGAGGCCGAAGCAAAACGCCTTAAAATGGATGTCATTCGCGGCCCCTTTTCACCTTCTACAAATTATGAGTGCGGTCTTCTTATCCAAGGCTTTACTGATCCTCCCCAAATAATGATGTCTTATAATCCACGCTATTATCTGGAACTTATCGAACAGATGAATTTTCATAAGGCAATGGACCTTATCGCCTATAATATTCCCATTGGAACAACTATCCCCGAACGCTTCCAGCGTATCTATGAGCGTATAAAAAATAATTCGCGCATCGTCTGCCGCAACTTAGATAAGAAAAATTGGAAAAGTGAAGTTGAGAAAATTTTCAGCATTTACAATAGCGCCTGGGAAGAAAACTGGGGGCATACTCCCATGAGTTGGAGTGAATTTCGCCACATGACCAATGAGATGAAAATGATCCTCAATCCAGATTTGGCCATTATGCTAGAATACGACGGTGAAGCTGTAGGTATCATGATTGCTCTTCCTGATTACAATCAAATTTTTAAAACTATTAAAAATGGCCGTCTTCTTCCTAAAGGCATTTTTAAACTTCTTCGTGGTGCAAAAAAAATTAATCGTTTTCGCGTTCTTCTCATGGGCGTTAAAAAAGAATACCGAAAGCTCGGACTCTCTTCTGTTCTTTATGCCAAAATTTGGGAGCTGACCTCTCAAATGAAAGATCAATACAAAGAAGCAGAGCTCAGCTGGATTTTAGAAACCAACGACGCTATGAATACTCCTATCCTTCAAATGGGTGCTAATCCTTATAAAAAATATCGCATCTTTGAAAAAAAAGTTTCTAAAAAAACATGACAAATATTCTTTTGACGGGTGCCACTGGTTTTGTGGGAGGTCATCTTCTCGAAAAGCTTAGTGATTCTCCCTCTTATAACATTTTTCCTCTTGTGAGAAAAAAAGGTATTCATCCCAATGAAATCATAGGCGATGTAACGACGCTTTCACCTACTCACTTCAAGGAACTTCCTTCTTTTGATGCTGTTGTTCACCTTGCTGGAGTTGTCCACGCAGTTAAAAGCGAGGATTTTTATCGCGTCAATGTAGAGGGAAATAAAAAACTCATAGAGGCCCTCTCACACCAGAAAATTCCTCTCTTTATCAACTCCTCTTCTCTTGCGGCCTATGGCCCTAAAAACAAAGGGTTTCCCGTAGGAAATTATGGCCAGTCAAAAAAAGATGGTGAAGAAGTTCTCAACAATGCTTTATCTCAAGGAATAATAACAAAACTCATTCATCTGCGCCCTCCTATGGTTCTCGGTCCAAGAGATACGGCCACCTTAGAAATCTATCAAATGGTACAAAAAAAAATTGTTCCGCTTATTGGTTTTCATGGAAAAGAAAAAAAATACAGTTTTGTAAGTGTTATGGACCTCACTAATAAGATCATGGCCCTGCTAGATCACCCCACAAGTGAAAACATTATTTATCCGGCCTTTTCTCAAGACATAACATTCTGGCAGCTCATTGAAGAAATTCAAAAAATTTTGGCCGTTAAAAAGATCTACCCTCTTATTATTCCCTCATCACTTTTAGCATTTGTGGCAAAATATGCACCCTTTCTTCCCAGTCGGCTCACAGAAGATAAAGTCCGGGAGCTCCTCGAAGACGATTGGACTGTTCCTTCAAAAGATAAAACTTATAACTATTGCCACAATCTAGAAGAGACATTAAAAAGAAGTATAGCTGATTATAAAAAACGAGGTTACCTATGAGACATGCAAAAAGCATCCGCCTTTTTCATAACCCTCTTTTAGAGGCATGCACCCACGTTCATCCTTTGACCCCACTCCTCCTTTGGCTTCCTGTCATTTTTTACTTTATCTTTCAATCTTTTTATCTTGTAGAGTCTTCTCTGCTATTTGCAGGTTATGCTCTTTCAGGATTTATTTTTTGGACATTGGCCGAATATTTTCTTCATCGGTATCTTTTTCACTTTGAGGCCAAAAGTAAAATAGGAAAATATTTTGTCTACCTCTTTCATGGAATTCATCATGAAGACCCTGATGATGCAACACGCCTTGTGATGCCTCCTGTACCGGCCATTCTCATGGCCTCATGCCTCTATTTTATTTTTGCTCTTTTTATTCCTGCAAACGGACTCAAACTCTTTTTTTCTTTTTTTATGATGGGCTACCTTTGCTACGACTATATTCATTTTGCCATTCATCATTTTCCTTTAAAGAAGACATGGTGGAAAAAGATTAGAAAAAATCATCTCATCCACCACGCCAGACACTCAACTCGTTATGGTGTAAGCAGTCCTCTTTGGGACCACATTTTTCGCACCTTCAAATAAATCCTCTACCAACCTAAAATATAAGCAAAAACCAGAGGGGCCACGATCGTAGCGTCTGATTCAATAATATGTTTTTCCGAATCGGCATCGAGTTTTCCCCACGTAATTTTTTCGTTGGGAACAGCGCCTGAATACGATCCATAACTTGTTGTTGAATCGCTAATTTGGCAGAAATAACGCCACAGAGGAGTCTTACGCCTCAAATCTTGCTCCAACATAGGAACAACGCAAATAGGAAAATCTCCCGCAATCCCTCCGCCAATTTGGAAAAAACCAATCTTACTTTTCTCTGACGTTGCCGTATACCACTTCGCCAAAGTGGCCATGTACTCAACACCACTTTTTAGACAATGAACATCAACACCATCTTCTTCAATCATATGAGCAGCAAAAATATTTCCACAAGTTGAATCTTCCCAACCAGGAACAAAAAGAGGAAGATTTCTTTTCGCTGCCTCCACAAGCCAAGAATTGGCCGGATCAATTTGATAGTGCTCTTTTAATGTTTCACTATTAAGAAGCTTGTAAAAATATTCGTGAGGTAAATAGCGCTCTTTCTTTTTTGTGGCCTCTTGCCAGAGGGAAACAAGAGGTCCTTCAACACGTCTAATGGCCTCTTCTTCGGGAATACATGTATCAGTGACGCGATTGAGATGGCGTGCAAGAAGCTCTTCTTCTTCTTTAGGCGTTAAATCGCGGTAATGAGGAATTCTCTCATAGAATTCATGGGCCACAAGATTGTAAAGGTCTTCTTCAAGGTTGGCGCCCGTGCACGTAATGGCGTGAACTTTATCTTGTCTAATCATTTCAGCAAGAATTTTTCCCATCTCCGCCGAACTCATAGCGCCGGCCAAAGTCACCATCATTTTCCCTCCACCCTCTACAAATTGCTTATAACCAAAAGCAGCATCACGCAAAGCGGCCGAGTTAAAATGAAGAAAATAGTTGTCGATAAATGAACTGATTTTTGTCATGGACTCTCCCTTTTAAAGAAAAAAGAAGATCATACTATTCATTCTAAGAGCGAAGGGCCACTTTAATATAAAGATCTTTTAAAACATTTTTGAGTTCATCATCCTCTAAAAGCAGCGTTACTTTTTCCGCTTCTTGAGTTGCCTTGCGATAATGAGGAGAATAGCGACAATGCTGAACAACCTGAGAGTCTTCGATCAAATCATCTCGCATTTGTTTTTGATCTTTAATCTTTGCTTCTTTTTCTCTCTGTTCTTGAGCTTGAAAAAAATCAGGAGAAACCTGATAGCGAAACTTTTGAATTTTCCCGCGATAGCGAGGAAAAACGTCCTCTATCTTTTCTTTTAAAACATCACTAATCTCATCAAGTGCATGAGAATAAATAGGTGATTTTGTCAAAATACTCAAAACGCCTCGTTGAAATTTCAATGGCCTACTATTTTTATAGAGAGACTCACCTACAACTCTATTCCAATTCATGATCATCTTAAGAAAATCAACAGAATCCTTGGTGATAGTCGTATCAACTAAAGTTCCCATTTGGTGACGCAAATATTTCTTCTGAAAAAAATCACTCTGTTTGCTATCGACACTAAATTCCTGTAAAACCTCTTTGAGAACTTTCCCCATAGATTTAAACATAACGAAAAACCTTTATTGACGAAAATTTTAAAAATGAATCAATACTTTCTTTTTATCTTCTTTATTTCAATCTCACTACTAACGAGTTGCTCAGGTTATCATATCAAAGAAAACTCTAATCCTCTTAAAAGATATAACATAAAAACAGTCTATCTTCCTGGCCTCATCAACAGAAGCTCTCTTCCCTCTTTAGACAGCTATTTTAATAGAGAATTTGCCGCTCTTCTGGCCCGTTTCCCTCAACTTAATGTAAACAATTATAGGGATGAAAAAAGTGATGCTGTTTTAATTGGAATTATTGACTCTCCTCCTTCTTACTTTCAAACAGTTCATCCGGCCCAGATGGTAGAATTATCAGGCGACAGCGCTCACCCCCATCAATTCTACCCCTCTCTCTTGCTGCGTAACAATATTAAGGTTCCCATTACTAATATCATCAATCTTTCTCTCGAACTCTATCTCGTTAAAGGACCCTCTAAAAAAATGATTGAACTCATTGAGAAAGAAGGCCGTCATTCTCCCCTTCTTAAATCTCCAAAGGTTATTTTTCACACGATTATCCCTCTTAGAAAACTCTACGGCCTTGTCTATCCACGTAGAATGATTCTTGCTCCAGGCAATGAACTCCTCTACGATAATAATGCGGCAGGGCCACTTGGCTTTGCCCGCAATCATCAAACAATGCATCAAACACTACAGAAAATGGCCGAAGAATCAGCGCGAATTTTTGAGGAGACGATGCTCAATGCATTTTAGATATTCACTTTTTGACCTGCTTGATGCTCTCAAAAAAACTTTAGCTAGCTCTCCTCAAGTGCTTGCCTCTTTTTCTCTTCATGGCCCTCATGAACACGCTTTAGTGGGAAAAATCATCTCAGAAATCCCTGCTTTTTTACCTAAAAACATTCTTCTGGCCAAAGATGTTTCAATCTCTTTAAAAAGTTCTCACGGTGAAGCGTCCCAAGAAATGACGCTCTTTTCTGACCCCACGGCCTCATTAGGGAGTAGCATTATTCTCGACGCTGAGAATTTGAACTTAACTCTCCTGAAGGGCCTTCAGCTCTCTAGTAAAAAACATCTCTTCTTACTCTTTAACAAGGAAACGACTCTATATAATAATATCAAGGCAAAACAAGAATGGAATTGCTACCGCTTAAAAGAAGTTGAGTCCTATGAATTTGAACAGTTCTATCGCTTTTTATTTACCAAAACATCCTTTGCTCAACATATCGAAAAAGAAGAAGACTTTCTCTTGATCAGAGACAAACTGGCCAATCATTTAAAATTTTATTTTCAGAAAGGCCCTCTTTCCAGTGAATTTATTCTCGATTTTTTGGCCCAATACTTTGCCAGTGACTTAGTAAAGAAAGAAGAGAGTGACTCTCATTCTTTTAAAAATAATTTCTTTTTTATACGGGATTTACTTTTCCAGGGAAAATTAAAAGAATTTAAGCGGTCGATGGTTTATTTTATTGAATCAAATCCTTCAGACAAACAAATTGCCCTTCTCGTTTTTCTTCAATCACAGCTTATTAAGCGCATGAGCAATGCCTCTTCTCCTTTTACCAAAGAGAACCTCATTAACTTGCTTCATTCAATGCAGCAATGGGAAACC
>CALDHR010000027.1 GCA_937898585.1 uncultured Oligoflexia bacterium | reverse complement strand
GAATATTTCGGAATTATCGTTTTCTTTTACTTAAATGAACACGACCCAGTACATGTTCATGGTCGCTATCAAGGGCAAGAGAGTAAAATAGAAATTATTTTATTAGAAGGAAAAGTAATTGAGATTCTTCTCAAAGAAGTTCCTGGAAAACGACCACTTCCATCAAAACAACTTAAAGACTTCAAATCCTTAGTTTCAAAATACAGCGACGATATTGTTCAAAATTGGATCAACTATTTTGTTCTACATAAAAAAATCACACCACAAAAAATCCAAGGTAAATTATGAATAAATATTTAAAAATTACACGTGCTGAGTATGTCGATAACTATAAAATAGAAATTGAATTCGATGACGGAAAAATAAACATAGTTAACTTTGAAGGTTTTTTGAAATCGAGTTCTAATCCCGAAATAAAGAAATATCTTGATAAAGAGCTATTCAAAAGTTTTTCCATTATAGAGGGAGATTTAGTCTGGAATGATTTTGACTTAGTATTTCCAATATTAGACCTTTATGAGAATTCAATCTCTAAGTTAAACTCAAATGCAGCTTAATCATCTTACATATAGATCCAAATTAATCGAGCTTGTAGTTAAGAATTAATTATCTGGAAATAAATTTTGATAAAAAACATTCTATTTAAAAAGGCCATCGTTAATCAGTCTGAGTTTTTAACTGAATTGGCCATGAGTTCAAACGCATACTATAAGTACCGCTCATTGACAGACGTAGAAGCTCGAAAAGTTTTTACTGTTCCTAGAAAAAGAATAACAGATGAAATTGTCGTTACTGCAACATTGCAAGGGGACATAATTGGTTTTTTCAGTTTAGTTAATTACAATGGCCCTGAACTCTATGATTTTTTTCTCGCACCAGATTTCATAGGTAAGGGATATGGAAAAATTATGTTTTATGAAATGAAAAAAATGGCGAGGAATCAAGGTTGGAAAAAGTTGGAGTGGCAAAGCGATCCCTTTGCTCGCGGATTTTATCTAAAGATGGGGGCCATAGAAGTTCCAGACAAAATTGAAATTTGTCCCCTAAATCCTAAATTTCAAAGTCCAAGGTTTGAATATTATTTGGAATAGTCTTGACGATACAAAACGCTGGTTAAAAGGACTTCAATTATAGATTCAAACAAAAAGATTTACTTGTAATAAAAATTTAAAATAATGAAGGGAAATTACTACAGTCTTAGAAATAATAGAAATAACATCTAAAAATTTGGCGCCAATGAGCGCCAGTCATACTCAGCTAACATAAAATTTCCATTTAAATTCAAGAAGTTGTATAACAAAATGCCAGACTTACTTTAGCTCTGGCATTTTGCTAAAAAAAATAACAATTTCAATAGGTTATAAATATGCCTGAACTACCCGAAGTTGAAACAATTCGCCGACAATTGTCTGATCTTATCCCTTGTACGATTATAGATTTTCGGTTGAGTGAACACTTTCAATCTCTCTGTAAGCGAGAAGATTTTCAGTTTAAAAAGAAAGAGAAAATTCTCTCAATTGAGCGCTATGCTAAATATCTTAATTTTAATTTAACTAGCGGAGTGATGATTTCTCACCTCGGAATGTCAGGAGGATGGCGTATTTCAAAAGAAGGCATCTTTGCTAAGCACACTCACCTTGCCTTGAAAATAAAAAAAGAAAAAAATACTTATTATTTAAGTTATGTCGATCCACGACGCTTTGGAAAAATGTATTTTCTAGAGAAAAAGAATTTTTTAGAATTACAAAACAATCGTCCTGTTGAAATAGGAGATGAAAAGTTTAATTTATCTCATTTGAAAACTCTTATAAAGCGATACCCCAAGAGAATGATAAAACCTTTTCTGCTTGATCAACACTCCTTTCCTGGGATAGGAAACTACATGGCCAGTGAAATTTGTGCTTTGAGTTTTATTCATCCTGAAAGGCGAGCTGAAACATTAAGTGAAGAGGATATGGAGCGAATTTTGTATTCCATTAGAGAAGTCATTTCACGGGCCGTGGGAAGTTTAGGAAACAGTTTTCACGGAGGCTATCGCGACGCCCACGGTGAATTAGGTGAGGCCAAAAGCAATATGGTGGTTTTTTATCAAAAAATTTGTCAGTTGTGCCAAAAAGAAGAAGTGAAAAAAATAATCCTTCAAGGGCGAGGAACTTATTTTTGTTCCAGATGCCAGAAATAAAAAAAGAGAAAATAGTATGTTAACTTCTTTTATTCAACAGTTCTTTTTTGTTATTATTTTCAGTTTTAGCATTCAAGGAAATAATGAATTTAACTATCACGATAAATTGCATTATCAGTGGGCCAGAGAACGATCTTCTCTTCCATCTTATGGAAGAAAAATCACAAAAACACGAGGAAGTGTTGGCGGATTTTTTAGAGATCTTTACCATCGTCCTGCCTTTTTTGCAGAGCAGACAGAAAGAAAGGCCTCTTTGGGAAAAGCAGGAAGAGCAGCAGGATTTGTTGGGGGTGCAATAGCAAGTGGGGTGCAATTATTAACAGCTCCTCTTCGCGCTCCCATGAAGATTGTAGATTATTTTGGAAAGCAGATTGATTCAAAGAAATCACTCCCCACACTATTGCACAAAATGAGAGCGTCTCCGTTAGGAGTCTTTTTTGCAGGACATTGTCCCGAGTTTGTTACACCTAATATTTATGCTATCAATTCTAATAATGATGACGTTATGCTTGGATTAAGAGATTTGCCAGAAGAGAGATTTAGAAGAAACTTTCCCCCATCAGTCCCTCAGGACTTTGCGGAGAAATGGAATAAAGGCGCCGTTTACTACTAGTTGTTAGTTTTTTTATCCATGCCCAGACGTCATGAAAGGTTTTTCATCAAAGCGTTTTTCTGTCTCACCAAGAGAGCTGAAAAACTCCTGCGTCATCTCCATGAGTTCACTAAGATTTTGAGTAGTGAAAACTTTGCTGCGAAACTGTACAGAGTTCTTTAACCCACTAGAGTACCAGACAATCATTTTGCGTAGTTGGATCTGAAGATAATTTTCGTTTGAGCTTGAGCGTGTCAAATAATGAAAGTAGCGCTGAATAATTTCCACATAATCACTGGCATGAAAAGAAAGAGACTCACCCGTTAGCGTTTTTTCATGCAAGTTTTTCTTGTAGCTTTCAAGAAACAAAAAAGGTGAGCGCAAAGGACCGCGCGCTAACATCAAAGCATCGCAATTTGTCTTTTGGAGTCTATTTCGCACAAGCTCTTCATGATGAAGATCGCCATTACCAATAATGGGAAGAGGCGCCATCTTGGCGAGACCTTCAAGATAATCCCAATTGGCCAATCCTGAATATTGCTGCTCGCGCGTTCGCCCATGAACGGCCACAAACTCCACACCACAATCATAGGCAAGTTTGGCAATCTCATCAGCGTTGATTTCACTGTCATCCCAGCCAAGGCGAATTTTAATGGTAAGGGGCATAGGGCCAAGGGCCTGCTTCATGGCCAAGAGGAGAATTTCAAGTTCTTTGGGTTTTCGGAGGAGGGCCGAACCGGACCCTTTCTGCACGACTTTTTTGACGGGGCAACCTAAGTTTAAATCCACAAAAGAAGGATTATGAGAGGCCGCAACTTCACAAGCATACGCAAGCTTTTCTGCTTCATCGCCAAACAGCTGAAGGCCAATATTTTTTTCTTCGGGAAAAATTGTGAGCATGTCTTGGGTTTTTTTATTTTTATAGAAAATACCATCAGCGCTGATAAGCTCACTCACGCTACCACCTGCTCCCAAATCTTGCATGAGCAGGCGAAAAGGCGCATCACAAATAGAGGCCATTGGTGCTAAGAGAAGCGGTGATTCAAAAGGAATACTCCCCAGTTTAATTTTTTGGCGGCGAGAAGCAAGAATATTTATTTTGTGTTGAAGTTTAGGTGAAAAAGGAGTCATCAATTCTTTTTATAGAGAGAAGGATTATTATTTTGTTGAAGATTAAGAAGGGACAAAATTTTGGTCAAGATAATTTTAAGTTACTTTTAACTCTGAACAACTTGGTGTAGTCTTCCTTTCATTTTTAGAGAAGGAATGATGTCATGTTTGATACGTTAAGCGATAAATTTCAATCGGCCCTGAAAACCATTCAAGGGCAACACAAAATTTCAGAAAGTAATATTGAAGAGACTCTAAAAGAGGTGAAAACGGCCCTCTTGGAGGCCGATGTTAACTTTAAAGTGGTAAAAAACTTCATTCAGACAGTTAAAGAGCAGTCTCTGGGTGAAAAAGTGATCAAAGGCGTTAATCCTGGCGAGCAATTTGTTAAAATCGTCAACGATGAACTCACCAAACTTATGGGAGGAGAAGTCCGTGAATTAGATCTTGCTTCTTCAAAACCTCCTAAAGTTATTTTAGTTGTGGGTCTAAACGGTGCCGGAAAGACGACTTTTTGCGCCAAGCTGGCCCTTTTCTTACGCCAAAAATATAAAAAGAATGCTTATTTAGTGCCCGCCGATAATTTTCGCCCAGCGGCCAAAGATCAGCTTCTTACCCTCGCCAAAGGAATTAACGTTCCTTACTTTGACAGCGATCTTTCCATGCATCCTAGAGATATTTGTAAGCATGGAATTAGCGCTGCGCAATCAGCCGATTGTGATGTTGTGATTCTCGATACGGCCGGTCGCCTTCACGTGGATAATGAATTGATGGGGCAGATTAGAGAAGTAGGCGATTCATTAAAACATCTCAATCCTGAAGTTCTTCTGGTGGCCGACGCCATGACAGGACAAGAATCTGTAACAGTGGCACAAAGTTTTGCAGAAGCTGTTCCACTTACAGGCGCGGTTCTCTCAAAAATGGACAGTGATGCACGCGGTGGTGCGGCCCTTTCTATTCGCGCCATGACAGGTGTTCCCATTATGTTTTTCTCTCATGGAGAAAAAATGGTGGACCTCGATCTTTTTTATCCCGATCGTATGGCCTCGCGCATTTTAGACATGGGCGATGTTCTTACGCTTGTGGAAAAAGCACAAGACGTCATCGATGAGAAAGAGGCCACTGACATCATGAAAAAAATGGAGAAAAATAAATTCACCATTGATGACTTTGTTCGACAAATGGATATGATTAGTAAAATGGGTCCACTAACTTCTTTGATGAAAATGATTCCTGGTATGGGAGGCATGATGAAGCAGCTAGGCGATATGGGGGACATGCAAGGAGAACTCAATCGCACGAAAGTTATGATTTCTTCTATGACAAAAAAAGAGCGCGATGATCACACGCTTTTTAATAAAGAAAAAACGAGAGTTGCCCGTGTGGCCAAAGGATCTGGTGTTCCCGTTGTTGAAGTGCAAAAGTTTATTACGAAGTTTGAACAGATGCGCGGTATGATGAGCTCCATGATGAAAATGATGGGGGGAATGGGTGGCATGATGGGAGGAGCAGGAGGTGGTTCAATGCCTTCAAATCCCATGGATATGCTCTCTCAAATGGGAGGCGCTGGTGGTATGGGCGGAATGGGGAAGAAGAAAAGCTCAAAGGGTAAAGGACAGCAGTGGGGCAACCGCTACTTTAAAAAATAAAAAAGGACAAATCTCATGGGTCATAAAAAAGAAGATTCAAAAGATAAAAGCGGAATCTACTCACATCTTCATCACCGTTTTTTAGAAGAGAGAAAACTTTTTCTCTGGAAAGGCATCGATGATAAAATTGCAGAAGATCTAGTAGAGCGATTTTTTTATCTTGAAAGTATTGCTCCTGGAAAAGAAATTACATTCTTTGTTAATACTCCTGGTGGATCTGTTACGGCGGGACTTAGCATTTTTGATACTATTCGTTTAATCTCTTCTCCTGTTACTGTTGTTGTCACAGGGCTTGCTGCAAGTATGGGATCAATTTTACTTCAAGCGCCTGAAAAAGGTCGTCGCTTTCTTTATCCTAATTCGCAAGTTTTAATCCACCAGCCTCTTATCTCAGGAGTTATTCGCGGACAAGCATCTGATATTGAAATTCATGCTGCTGAAATGGAAAAAACGAGAAGAGTGCTGACAAAAATTTTAAGTGATGGATCAGGGCAAGATTTTGAAAAAGTTTACAAAGACTGTGAGCGCGATCGTTATTTAACAGCACAAGAATCTCTTGACTATGGTCTTGCAGATAAAATCATTCCCAATCTTAAAGAATTTTTTACAGCTTAATTTTTACATGATTTTCACTTGAGGTCCTATTTCCAAAACTTCTCTTGACCAACCTTTTCCGTCATTCATATACTTAATTGAAAAGGCGGAAAAAAAATATGGATATGGACCTCAATTATCTCGCTCCCGGACCCATCGACGTTACCTCTCTTCATCATTGTATTGATGGTTTGAAGGATCGCTATCAAATTTTTTATAGTGATGCTGATTTTGGTCGAACGGCACGATATAAATCATTGGGACTTCATCACCAAATTCTTTATCCTGATAGCCGACTCTCCCTTCCTCATGCAGAGCGCGATGAAGATGAGTTTGTTCTCGTTCTTTCTGGCAACCCTGTGGTTTGGATTGATGGAGAAGTTTATTCCCTAAATGCAGGAGATGCGGTTGTCTTTCCTAGTGGAACAGGCGTCTGTCATACGTTCATTAATAAGAGTGAAGAAGAATGTGAGTTATTGGTATTTGGCGAGAAAGGCCGGCCAGGTCATCAGTTTATTTATCCCTTCCACGGAGATCTTCGCGAAAATTGTGTGGAAAAATGGTGGGATGAATGGCCGAAGAGATCTTTTGGATCACACAAGGGCAGTATTGAAGAAGAAGTTGTGATGAGTACAAAAGATAGAAGTGAGATTATTCGTCAAAGTTTAGAGCAAGTGCGCAGCTTCTCTCAAGAAGAATCAGGTCATTATACTTTTCCACTTTTAAGTAAAATTGGAGTGGAACTGACTTATATTCCTGTAGGCCATAAATCACCTCTCTGTCTTAATTCAGGGGAAGAAGAACTTTTCTTGTATGTTATCGAAGGTGAACTTGATTTTGTTTGTAATGGTGCCACCGTTAAAGTTAAAGCAAAAGAAGCAGTTCCTTTTATTCGCGGAGAAATGGCCAGTTATACACTTCAAAATGTATCAAGCGCTGGTGCGCTGGTGATTTCTTGCATAGGAAAAAAGAATTAGTTTTTAATAGAGAAACAGCATCGTTGTATTAAAATAAATAAGAAGTCCTGTGATATCCATGATTGTGGATATTGCAGGAGAGGCCACCACCGCTGGATCGCCATTAAGCTTTCTAACGAGGAGAGGAAGGGCCGCTCCAATCACAGCAGAGGCCACTACTTGAATGGTAATAGCAAGGCTAATAGCGATCCCAACGCGAGATAGAGTACTTCCCTCAGGAGCTGAAGCTTTAAAAGAGAAAAAAACAATTTTGATATAAGTGAGTAGCGCCACGGCCATCGCAAGAAGTAGTGAAATTTTAACTTCTTTAAAAACAACGCCGGCCCATTTTCCAGGATCAATTTCTCCTAAAGAGAGAGAGCGAATAACGACGGCGGCCGTCTGGCTTCCAATATTTCCTCCTGTTGCCGCCATCATGGGCATATAGAGGGCCAAGATAATAAACTGTTCTAAGACGTGCTGATAATTGTTAATAATCATCCCCGAAAAAATTCCCACTCCTGCAAAAATCAGAGGCCAAAAAACTCTTTTGCGAAAATGTGTCATAGAACTTACAGATAAGTAAGGCGATGAATCCTCTGTCGAACTCATGATCCCCATTAATTTTTCCATATCCTCTGTTTGTTCTGCCACGATAACATCGAGAGCATCTTCGTGCCCAACAATCCCAACCAGTTGATGAAGTGAATTGACGATAGGAATAGCGACGAGATCATACTTTTCAATTTTACGGGCCACTGATTCTCTGTCTTCATTCACCTCAGCGTAGACAATAAAATCTTGAGTGACTTCTTCAATAGGATTATTTTTTGGCGCTAAGACTAAATCTTTAAGGGTGACAAGACCTTTAAGGACCATGGAAGAATCAACAACATAAATATAATAAACCATCTCTTTTGAGGGTGCATCTGAGCGAATTTTTTCTAAGGCCTCAAGCGCCGTCATATCAGCAAAAATCGTCGCAAAATCTGTATTCATAATCCCACCGGCCGTTTCCGGTGGATAGGCACTTAGGATGATGACGTTTTCGCGAACTTGCTTATCAAGATAGGGGAGGAGTTCAATTTGTTGGATTTTATCGAGTTCTTGATAAAGATCGGCGCGAACATCAGAGTACATATATTTAAAAATTTTAGCAAAAGAGCGTCTGTCTATTTGACTAAAAAAATCAAGCTGTCCTTCAAGGGAAAATTCAGAAAAAATTTCTCCGGCCGTCTCTGGAGTGATTTGTTTGAGAATCTGGATGATTTCATCGGTTGTGAGTTCTTCTAAAAAGTCGAGAGCATCAACAACAGGAAGTTCTTCAAGAAAATGGAGCAGCTGACTTAGCTGCCCTTCCGCATAAAGAGTGTGAAGTTTTTCTTTTGTAATATTTTCTGTGAAATTTTGTTCCATATCTTCATCCGTGAGTTATGGGGTGTGGGAAATACCCTTAATATTAAGAAATTAGCTCTCTATTTCGAATTCTTCAAGGTATTCATGCAAAAGGGCCTTTTTTCTGCGCTCTTTAATCTTGATTTGAAGTTCTATGAGGTAGTCTGAATCTTTATTTTGTTTAGCTTGATGGGGCGAAGTTCCCTTTGTTGTAGTGGCCTCTATGGCAAGGTGGATTTTTTCTTCTATTTCTTTGAGTTCACTGTTCTCTTGTTCGATTTCTCGCTCAGCGTCATAGATGGCCCTACGGATTTGCTCCTGACGTTCACTGAGCTCTTTAGTGCCCTCAATAAATCCCAGTAGAGTATATCGCTTTTCTCCATGTAAGAGAGTTGTCTCTTTGAGACGATTTATTTCAATTTCCATAGAAGCGGGGCAAACTTCAAAGCGTCTATCCTCTTCTTCTAGGAGGTCTTTTTTCTTCTGCATTTTGGAAATAACAAGAGGAATTTGTTCATAAGAGACGGCCCCTTCTCCTTTTGAAGGATAATAGTTTGTTCCTGGTCTGTTTTTATTTAAATGATTTTCCAAGGCCTCTATTTCTTGCGCGATACTCTGAATTTTTTTTGTTCTCTGATTCTTTATTTTATTGCTTGCATCACATTGGCCCATAAGAATTTCGAGCTCTCTTATAGGATAGTTTGTGGGAAGGGCCTTGAGTTGTTCTCTTTCTTTGAGCTCCCCTTCAAGATTGCGGAGTTCGTCGCGAAGGGCGACTTTAGAGCGAACAAGGTTGTGTTTATGTTCTTTTTTTAAAGTGAGTTCGCTTTGGAGTTCTTGGATCTTTTGTTTTTTCTTAAGTTTGATGGATACAGTTTCAATCTTCAAAGGGGTTGGTGATGATTGTTTTACTGAGGGTGCGGGAGGTGCAGGTGGTGCTGGCGGAGCAGAGGGAGGAGGTGAGGGTTCCCCTTTTTGACAGATAATAAGTTCTTTCTTTAAATCATTGATTTGTCTTTGAAGGTCTTCCGTTTTTTTGACAGAAACATTACTGACCTGTTCACATGATGTTAAAAACAGAAGGGAGAGTGAGATTATTTTTAAAGATATATTTTTCATAGAAAAAAAGGGTTAACGCAGAAACTTCTCGTTATCAAATGATATTTTTTTTCCTTGAAAATAAGTCTCTTCTACTTTGATTTCTTTTAAGAGCTGAGGGGTGGCAAGAGAGAAAGGATCTTCTGATAGAATGATAAAATCAGCGCTATAATTTTTTTTTAATCGGCCTGTTTGATGTTCAAAAAAAGAGCTGAAACTTGAATTGACCGTATAGCTTTTAATGGCCTCAAAAGTCGTGAGTGACTCTTTTTGAGGAATGATAGAGTGCCTTGTTGTAGCGGAGACGAGGTTTTCCCATGGCGATAGATTCTCTATAGGGGCATCTGTTCCTTGGGCCAAGAGAATTCCCGCTTTTTGCATACTTTGCCAGAGAGACACTCTGCTCTGGGACCTCTTTTCGCCGAGAAATTGAGGGAGAAAATTCATGTCGCTGGTAAAGTGATTACTTTGAACAGAGGCGATAATACCGTAATGACTCAGGAGAGAGAGGTTTTCAGGGTTAATCATTTGAGCATGTTCAATACGAAAGCGGTGTCTTTGAGGTGAAGTGATGGATTGTTTTTTAAAGGCCGCTTCATAAGCAAGGGCGGTATTGAGAGTGGCCTGATCGCCGATGGCATGGGTGCAAACTTGAATGTTTTTTTCTAGGGCCAGCGTTGCATAATGAGTAATTTGTTCAGGTTTGAGGAGTTCAAGACCGCGATGATTTTTTCGATGAGCATAATCTTCTTCAAGATGGGCGCCACAAGAGCCAAGAGCACCGTCGGCAAAAAGTTTTAAACTGCGCAAATGAATTTGGTTCTCATTTTGTTGATTAAAAAGATCTTGGTAGCGGCCTTCAAAGAAATCTTTTACTTGCTCTTCTTTGAGGCCGTTCACCATGCCGTGAAGACGAAGAGGAAGTGCTTCTGTTTCGTGAATTTTGGCGAGGAGTTCGATATCTTCTTTGTCGAGTCCTGCATCGTGAAAGAGAGTGATGCCTTGTTTAGAGCATTCTTTGAGGGCCATTTTGAGGGCCATGGTCTCATCTTCAATTTTTCGAGGAGGGATAATTTTTTCAATGAGTGGCATGGCGCTATCAATAAAAATACCGCTGGGTTTTCCCGAAGAAAAATGAAGAATTTCTCCACCAGTGGGAGATTTTGTTAGAGCTGTTACATTGGCCAGTTTCATGGCCATTTCATTACACCAGAGAGCATGCCCATCGATGCGCGTGAGGATGACGGGGATATCAGGGCAAATAGTTGAAATAAGATTGCTATTGGGAAAAGATTTCTTCTGCCATTTATTTTGATTCCATCCTCGTCCTAAAATAATTTTCACGTGAGGATTTTTTTCTCGCCATTTTTTGAGAAGCTGGGCGACCTCTTCTTCACTTTTACTCACTGAAAGTTGAAGAATTTGTTGCTGGCGGCCTATGCCAAGAAGATGACCGTGTGATTCACCCAGTCCGGGAAGAATAGTTCTTCCTTCCAGAGAGATCTGCTCATAGATTTGGGGGATGGTGATATTTTTTTTCCATCCAACATATTCAATGAGATTATCTTTAACCAGCATGACATCGGCCATGGGATTTTCGGCATCCATTGTATAGATAAGGCCATGAATAAAGGCAACGTGGCTAGAGGGCCAAGAGATTTTTGATGTCATCTTCAATGCTTCTAGGTGAATCTTGTGGAGCAAAACGCTTGATGGGTTTTCCCTTTTTATCGATAAGAAATTTGGTGAAGTTCCATTTTATTTTTTTACTTCCAAGAAGACCGGGGAGCTCTTCTTTTAAGTAGGTAAAGACCTCGTGTGTTTTGTCACCATTGACATCAATTTTTTCCATAAGAGGAAAGGTAATGTTGAAGTTTGATTCACAAAAAGTTTTTATTTCGCCATTGGAATGAGGGTCTTGATCACCAAATTGATTACAAGGAAAGGCCAAAATAACAAGGCCTTGTTCTTTGTATTTTTTGTAGAGCTCTTGTAACTCGGTGAACTGTTTTGTGAAACCACAGAAGCTGGCGGTATTAACGATGAGGACAACTTTGTCTTTGAAGGTTTCAAAGGAAATTTTATCGCCAACAATATCATTTGCTTCTAGTTGGTAGAAAGGAGAGGTCATTGTACTAACTCCTGGAAATATTTTAATAGGGGCAAATGCTACTATCAAAAAGAATAAATGTAGAGCGTAAAATCTTAAAGTCATATTGTCTTCCTTGTTTAATGAGAAAAATTAAGAAGAGGCCGAATCATACTGTCTGATTCCTTTCTTCCAAAAAAAGTAAAGTAGAGCTGAAAAGCAAGAGAGAAGAAGAAGAAAGAGAAGGTAGATAGAGAAGTTGGCCTCTTGGAAAATAATTTTCACAGGTGTGCTTCCTATTAAGAGAACAGGAAAGGCAAAGGTAAAAACAAATTTAAAATAGCGTGCAAAAATAAAGTCAGGCCATCTGGAAAGTCGTTGAAGTTCTAAGCGCAGAATATTTACACCGAGTCCTTTGATTGTCCAAAACATAGAAGTGGCAATTAAAATTTCTAAAATAAATTGAAAGATAAAAGAAACGACAAAGAGGGGAGGAATAATAATCCATTGATAAAAGGTGAGTTGAATTTCTATTCCGTAATAAATAAGAAGTCCCCATGTAAAAAAAGCATTGAGCAGATAAGAAAAGTTGAAATTATTAAAAAAGGCCATGAAGAGAGAAGAAATAGGGCGCAGGAGATAGTAATCAAACTCACCTGTGCGCAGATATTCGGAAAAATACCAAAAGTTTTGAGAAAGAACCATCATGTGAATTTGATCGATACACAAAACAAAAGCGGTGAAAAAGAGAAAATGATTTTCATCCCAGGGCCCAATCATTCCTACTTGGTCATAGATAATTTTAATCGTTTGGATGGAGACAAGATAAAAAAGAAAATCCATGAGGATGACAAGAAAAAAGTGGAGTCGAAAACTGGAGCTTTTGGCAAAAGAGACTTCCAGGATTTTTGAGTAAACGCTGAGATAATGTTTAAAAGTTCTTATCATATTCTTTACATTCCTGCTGCAGTGTAATTGTTGATTCCCTTGCGCCAAATTTTACTAGCAATCAAAATTAAAACGATTAACTGCCACGAAAGGGATACTAGATAGTTTGATAGATCTGTGAAGCTTATTTTTTGCATGAGAACCATAACAGGAAAATAGGAAAAGTGAGGAAAGGGTAAGTGATAGATGAGATTTTGAAAAAATTGGGGGAAGAAAGTAAGAGGAAATATTTTTCCTGATAAAAATTCAGCGACAATAATAAACATAATTCTTAAAACCCATGTTTCTTCCATCCAAAAGGCCGCTGCACCAAAAATAAATTGAATGATAAACCACATGGTGGCACACAAGAGAAGATAGGGTATTGATAGGATTAGAGTGATAGTATCGACGGGAAGATCAATAAGGTTAAATCCTATGAGAAAAGAGAAGCTGATGAAAATAACAAAAAAGTGGAAAATCGTCTGGCCAATGAAAACGGCCATTTGATGAAAGGCATAGGGCATGGGATAGAGGAGAAAAGGAGTGATTTTTCCAAAGCGGATATCTTGGGCCATATTAAAACTATTTGTTCCTAAGATAACGAGGGAGGTGGCCAAAACCCAGAGATGATATTGCATCATTTCTTGAAAGCTCATGCCCTTAATAAGTTCATTTCCGTTACCCGTATAGATATTGAGCCACAGAAAATACTTTACGAGAAAAAAAACAATAATAGGAATAATACTTTTTAAAAAAAAATCAACTCGGTAAGCAAAAAACTCGTGCCAAGTCATTTTGATGATTTCGTTTGCTTGTGAAAGTCGAGGATAAAATTTCATGAGTGATTCCTTGCAAGAAAAGACTGCATGACTTTTTCAATAGGAGTTTTTTCACTTGAAATATTACTGACAGGAAAATTATTTAAAACATTTTTACAGACATTAATGAATTCCTCTTCAGGAATAGATATTTCCACTTGAGTGTATTCTTCATCCCAAGAAGGATTAAATTGATTGAGAATTTTCAGCTCATCACTATTTGTAATGGGAGAAGAAAAAGAGAAAATAATATTTTTATTTTTTCCTAAGAGTTGGTGAAATGTACTTACTGGCCCATCAAAGGCCTTTTCTCCGTTGTTAATAAGAACGATTCGCTGGCATAGGGCCTCTACATCGGCCATATAGTGTGAAGTAAGGACAATGGTTGTTTTTTCTTTTTTGTGATAATCAAGAAGGAAGTGACGAATGTTTTTTTGTGCTAAAAGATCGAGACCAATGGTTGGTTCATCCAAAAATAAAATACGGGGTTTATGGAGAAGTCCGGCCATGAGTTCGAGCTTCATTCTTTCACCAAGAGAGAGTTTTCTGACGGGAACTTTAATAACATGTGAGACATCTAAAAGTTCAGTAAGCTCGTTTAGAGTGTCTTTAAATTGTTTATCTTCAATTTGGTAAATTTTCTGGAGAAGATGAAAACTGTCGAGGGCCGGGATATCCCACCATAGTTGTGTTTTTTGTCCCATGACAAGGGCCACTTTGCGTTTGTATTCATTTTCTCGTAGCGTTGGATTATAACCTAGAACTTGCAATTCTCCTGTTGAGGGAACGACAATTCCTGTGAGTATTTTCATAAGAGTTGTCTTGCCTGCCCCATTGGGACCAAGAAGCCCAATGATTTCTCCTGTTTCAACAGAAAGGTTAAAGTTTTTTACTGCGCTTTTGATAAGGTTCTGACGTTTAAAAAGTGATTTTAAGGATCCTTTAAAACCAGGTGACTTTTGATAGCTTTTAAAGTTTTTGTAGAGATTTTTTATTTCAATGCTGTATTCCATGAGTTCCTCTTTTTTTTTGTGAAAGAAAGGCCATAATGAGAAAAGAGAGACCAAGATAATCTTTAAAGTGATTTTTTAAAAAGAATAGAGGTGCAATAGAGAGATAATGGTAATGAATTAAATGTTTTGTCCCAAGAAGAAGAGGGGAGAAAACAAGTATCCAATAAAAATATTTATTTTTTGAAGCATAGAAAGAAGTATCTTTGAAAAAAATAAAAAGTGTCACAACTTGAAAAATCCAAAGACCTTGTTCCATGATTCTCTCTGTGTTGGCGACACCTCCTTGGGAAAAATAGATAAGCGGTTGTAATAACGTAATAAAGGCAAAAAGAAAAAGAGGAATGTTTTTGAAAAAGTAGGGGGTGATTTTTTTCCAGTAAAAAAAAGAGAGAAGGATAAAGGGAATTGTTTGGCGGAAAATAATTTCATAGAGTTCTTTTTGGAATAAAGATTCGAGAAGATATTTGGGGTTTATGTGAGAGCTTGCGGCCGAGAAAGATGAAAAAGAAAAGAGTAAAGTAGTTGCTACAATAAAGATGAAGAGATAAGCAGAATGTTGAATCTTATTTTCTTTTTTGAGAAGAAAACCTAGAAGACCAAAGAGACCAAAAAAAATAAGATTTTGTCGAGTAAAAATAGAGAATAGGGAAATATAAAAGAATTTTTTTTCTTTTTTTTCTTCCCATGCCTCCCATAAATAGAGAGTGAAAATGTATTGCAACATGTCGCTGAGTTGAAAAAAATTTGCCAGGTTATAGAAAAAGGGCCAGCTTTTTAAGAGGACAAGAAGTGTAAGAGAAAAAGAAAGAAGTCTATCTTTTATTTTTGTGTCGATAAAAGAATAAAACTTAATACAGAAAAAGAGGAAAAATATTTTAGAGAGGATATAGAATGATAATTTATATTCATCTTCACTGGGTGGCCTGGAGATAAAAAAGGTAAATAATCCAGTAAGAAGAGAAGGTAGGGGTCTTTGCCAATGTTGTGCTGGGATTATGTCTCGCGAAGACCACCAGCCTTTTGCCATTTCAAGGTACGAGTAAGCATCATATTCCAGGGGAGGGTTCCATTGAGGGATACTCATAATGGCCAATAAAAAATAAAAAAAGAGAAAGGGATAAGGAATAGATTTCAATATGAGTTTCCCGTGTTAAAAATGAGGAGATTGAACTTCTTCAAATGAATTCTTTATCTCATATTTTTCTTTATCTTCTTTAATTTTTTTTTGATAATCCCACAGAGTTGTTTTTTTCTTTTCTTCTTGAGGGGGCAAGGGAGCATAGGATCTGGGAGTGGGGATTTTAGCATATTCTTCAAGAAGGGGAAATGTGCTTTGAGGGGTGGTTTCCTTCTCTGCCTCAAGATTTTCTTCAAATTTTTTTTTTCTTTTATCAATAATATTGTTGACGGAATCGTTGGGAGAAATTTCTTCTTTATCAAGTTCTACAGATGCTCTGTAGGTAGGACGATTGTAATTACGGGAAGTCTCGCTAGACTTTTTCTGTGCAAAAAGTAAAAATGAAGAGACGAATGAAAGGAAGAAAAACATGAAGAATTTTTTTGTATTTAGCATTATTTCTCTAATTTTTAGTTACTATCCTGCATTAGGAGAAGAATTTCTTAATCATAATGATGAGCTTATCTTAGTCAATAATATCGATGAAGAGCAGCTAGAGCAACTAGAGAATTTGGCAGAAAGCATTGATAAAGCGGAAAACTTTATTAAACAAAGCAAGAGCGATGAGGTGAGGCATCTTAAAGAAAAAGTTGATCTTTTAAGAGAAGATTTTTTATCATTGAGCACAGGCGTTGATTGGAGATTTTTCAAGGAAGAGGGGCAATTAAAGAGTGTTGATTTGATAAAAGAGCTTCAAGAGCTGATTACACCTCTTCTCGAGACATTAAAGCATATCAGTGAGAGACCACGGCGAATTGAAATGTTGAAAAGAGAACTTCGGTTTGTGGAGGGTCGTTATAGTCTAATTGAAAAAGGAATTGATCGCCTTCATCTTATAAAAGAAAAGATTACAAGCAAAAAAGGCACAAAAGAAATTTTTCATGTCAGTGAGATGTTTGAAAGAAAGAAGAAAGAGCTCGATGTAGATAAAGAAATTATTCAATCAAAATTAGACTTTGAATTAAAGCAGAAGAAGTCTCTTTTTGGAGAAATTAGTAGTCTTTTTCAAGATTTTTTAAAGAGCAAGGGAAAGAATCTCTTTATCGCCTTTTTAGTTTTTTTCTTTGTGTGGGGATTTTTCTTTATTCCTCAGCGCTATTTTTTTGCTTCTTATTTTGAGCAAAGTGAGATGGGGCAAAAATTTAATATGAATCTTTTTTACTCTTGGTTTTCTTTTTCATGTGCCACCATAAGTGCTGTAATGGCCCTTTACCTTCTCAATGATTGGCTTTTGGTGACTGTCTGTACGCTGCTCTTTTTTTCTTTTATTTGGTCGATGCGTCAAATTTTGCCGCGCTTTTTTCAAGAAATCAAGTTGATTTTGAATTTTGGAACAGTGAAAGAAGGGGAGGTTGTCTCTTTTCAAGGAGTTCTTTGGCGAGTAAAAAAACTAGGGCTTTACACGATTTTAGAAAATGAGTTGTTGGAAGGAGGTCTCATCAAGGTTTCGGCAAAAGAACTTCTTGGCATGCAAGGAAGAAGATACCCTTTAAATATCCCCCTTTTTCCGGCCAAAAAAGAGGACTGGGTTTTATTTAAAGATGTTCTAACTAGAGTTGTTCATCAGACACCTGAGCTGGTCTGCTTAAAAAGATTTGATGGAACCCAAGAAGTTGTTAAGACAGGGGATTTTTTAAGTGCAGATGTACAGAATCTTTCAACAGGAGGATTTTCTCTTTTTGTCCATTTTGGGCTTGATTATTCCCTGCAAGAGATCTTTTTTTCAGAGGTTCTTCCCAAGGTGAAAAAGCATTTTGAACGTATTTTTCATGAGAAGCTCATGAGTAAAGAAATCTATCACCTTGAAGTAGATTTTGTCTCGGCATCAGCGAGTTCTTTAGATGTTGTCATTATTTTGAGGTGTCATCAAATCTTGGCCTCCCACTATATGATTTTGGAGAGGCGTATTAAAGGAGAGATGGTAAAACTATGCAATCAAGAAAATTGGGTTATTCCTTTTGGGCAACTAACGGTTCATTTGGAAGGGAAGTCTTCATTTTAAGATGGAAAAAAATTGGTATTTTTTTATTTTCAGTGAAAATATCTTGACTGGCCTTGAAATAAAGTTAGCATTAGAGGATTTCTAAAAAGCTAAACAAGGAGTATTTTCGGTATGAAAGCTTTTAACGCAATTTTCTTCGCTATTGTTCTTGGTTTTTTTGTTTCTTGTAATGAAAAAGAGCAGGCCGCTTCAACAGAAGATGGTGCTTCAGAAGAAGTGACAATGGATGCTGGAGCGACAGCTGAGATGTCTGACAGTGATGAAGATGTTGAGTTAGATGAAGACGACATCGATGAAATGAGTGTCGAAGAATCGGCCATTGAAGAAGAAGAATAATTAAATTATTGATTTTGTAACGAAGGGCCGGCCTTAGACTGGCCCTTTTTATTTGGAGCCAAGATGGTTAGTCCTTTATTTAACAGCAAGTATTGGATAGAAAATAAAAAATTTCACTTTGAGGATATTACTTATCATCTGAGTAGAGATGGAAGAGTCGGGCGTGTGGCCTTTAATCGACCAGAAGTGCTTAATGCTTTTAGGCCTAAAACTGTTGATGAGCTTTTTTTAGCGCTGGATGATTTGCGTTGTAATTCAAAAGTAGGTGCTGTGATTTTGACAGGAAATGGGCCATCTCCAAAGGATGGAAAATGGGCCTTTTGTACGGGGGGAGACCAGAGGGTTCGAGGAAGAGATGGGTATTGTTATGAGTCAAAAGATTCCGAAAAAAGTAGTGCTGCTTCAATGGGTCGCCTTCATATTTTAGAAATTCAACGTCTTATTCGTTTTATGCCAAAAGTTGTTATCTGTGTTGTGCCAGGATGGGCCGTTGGTGGTGGACATAGTCTTCATGTTGTTTGTGATCTTACGCTTGCAAGTCTTGAGCATGCTATCTTCAAACAGACAGATGTGGATGTGGGGAGTTTTGATGCAGGTTACGGATCTGCCTATTTGGCAAAAATGGTAGGGCAGAAAAAGGCGCGTGAGATTTTCTTTTTAGGGTTAAGTTACAGTGCTACAGACGCTTATAATATGGGAATGGTAAATGCCGTTGTCCCTCATGAAGAGTTAGAGGAGAAGGCCTATGAGTGGGCCAGCATGATTAATGAGAAATCTCCAACGGCCATCAGGATGAGCAAGTTTGCTTTGAATTTAACAGATGATGGAATGGTTGGTCAGCAGCTTTTTGCTGGGGAAGCGACTCGGCTTGCTTATATGACAGATGAAGCAAAAGAGGGAAGAGATTCATTTTTGGAGAAAAGACCAAAGAACTTTGAGGATTTTCCTTGGCATTATTGAGATGGTTTTGTTCTCTTTTTTTTATAAAGGATTCCAGCGATAGTCATAAAGATAATAGTAACTCCCAGTCCTAGAAATAGGGTAAAGGGAAAAGAAGTATATTTTTTTATGGCGGTAAAAATAATGACAATGAGGAGAATCGTGGCCAACTCATTGTAGATTCTCATGTGGGAGCTTTTCAGGGAAGAGGTTTCATTTTTTTGAAGTTTTGAAAAAATGAGATGTGTATAAAAATGATAACCCCATAAGAGAAAAATAAAAAATAACTTATAGTGAAGCCATGGATGATCTTTTAATGGCCAATAAAATTCAAACATAAGAGAGAAACCAAAAAGAGTTGAGAAAATGGCCGATGGCCACGTGATGCCATACCATAGTCTTCTTTGCATAAGCTGAAATTGCTGGATAAATTTTTTTTGCGTTTTTTCTTCTTGTCTTGTTTTATTTTCAACAACTTCAAGGTGATAGATAAAAAGCCGAACGATGTAAAAAAGTCCAGCAAACCAACAAACAACAAAAATAAGATGAAGAGCTTTAAGAGTTAAGTAATCCATAAGGCTCATCTAGAATTGAACGCCTACTCCTGTCAAGTAAGTAATTCCCATAAGGCCATCTTCACCAAAGTCTTTATTGGGAAAATTGTGTCTTGCTAGTTGAAAAAAAAGAAAGAGCTTTTGAGGAGTATATTTAATATTGATACCACCTCCCCATTCCCAGCTCATGGTACGGTTGTTTTTTTTTGTTTCCATTTTTTTTATCTGTGATCTTCCTTGACCAACGCTTGCGAGAAGATAGACCTGGTAGCGAAGCTGCTCAATGGTAAAGTTATAATTGATAGATTGTTTTAGCTTGATACTGGAGATGTGAAATTCATCTTCGTGGTGGGCCGCAAATTGTTCCGAGCCTGTAAGATGGGAAAGAGCGAGAATGCTTGTGGTACTAAAGTAGTAGAGATTTACTGGGTCTTGAAGATGAAATTCTTTACCAAGACCTACTTCAGGGCCTACAAGCTTTCGATTTGTATCGAGATCATTTTTTACAGAAATATAGTCGATACCCGTATAAAGAAGTGTGTCTTTCCCTAGGAAGTGAAAAGAAAAAGGAGTCTCTGGAAATTTATTTTCAAGAATTTTGTTCTCATTTCCATAAGAAAATAAGGAAAAATAGAAGAAAAAGGGCAAAAAAAGAGTCTTCATGAAGAAAATAACCTTATTAAAATTAACTTATCAATATTTTTCAATACTAACCGAAAATAAGGCCAAGGCAATAGAGAAGAGTTGATTCTCGAGATAAAAGGTAGGGAAAATGAAAAATGTAACAAAAGTATGTTGGCCTTTGTTGATGGTCTTTTTTCTTTTTTCTTGTAGTGGAGGATCAGGCCAGACAAACTTTGTTCGTTATTCAAAAGTCGAAAGTTACCTTGATGAAGAAACCTCAGATGTCTATGTTTCTTTTAAGGCAACATATTTTTTAGGAAAATTAAAATTCCCTCAATTAACATTTCCTCTTATTGATGACTTTGATCCTCTTAATCCTGTTGGGGAAATTCATTTTTCTGTAAAGGAAGATGACCTTAAGAAATCACATGTCAATGTTGTAGAAGCAAAAATAAATTTGACAAGATCATCGAAAATGAAAGGACTTGATCCTTATCTTCCCAATGGAGAAAAAATTCCAGTGGGAGGGATGGTTAATGCTAGAATTATTAATATGAGAATTGGGAATACTCAATCAAAGAGCTATGTTCTTTTAGCTGAAAATAAAGTGATGGTGGGATATGCTCTAGGGATAGAAGAGATTGGTGAGGCCACTAATTATTTGGGTGTGTCGAATTATTTTCTTCGCTTTTTATATAACTACATTGAAGGAGTTGTCGGTTTTTATTCAGGAGATTTTGATAATCAAGATGGGCTGGCGGTTTTTTTTAATTTAAATACAGTTATTTCTAATGATCTCATAAGAGTATTATTCTCAAATGAAATGGCCACAAAATCTATGATTGAAAAAAGTAAAGGGATGAACAAAACAGACTTAGAGTTTGATAATAAAAAAACACTAGGAAAAAATTATAATAAGGCCATGAGAGAAATAAATAAAATGATACAAGTTGAAAGAGAAATTACATTTAATTAATTTTTCATGCCAAGGATGGGAAAATGGGTCAAACGCTATTAGTAGAAGAGAATGAAACACTATCAATGATTTATTCTTTAAATCTTAAAATGTATGCGGGTACAGATGTTGTCACAAAAAAAGATTACAAAGAGGCCATTGAACTTTTAAGACATCATGATGCCGTTGATCTTATTATTGCAAGAGGGAAGAATGCAGAAAATATTCGACCTTCAATGGAAATTTATCGATTTTTAAAAAATGAAGATAGATATATTCCTATCATCGTTATTGGGGATGATTCTCTATTGGAAAAACACTGTATTATGTTACCAGAGAGTGTATCCCTTAAAGATATCGTTTCAACTGTTGCCAAATGTCTTGGAATAACACCTAAGCAAATGACCATGAACGAAGTTCCTGATCTTTATCCGATACCTATCCTTTATTTTATTAACTCTTATGGTGTGCCCTGTGATGTGATGCTTAAAATGAATACACAGGAAGGTATTCGCTATATTAAGCGCTTTACACAAGGAGATGAAGTCCTTCTAGAGGATATTGAAAAGTTAATAAAAAAAGGGATAAAAACTCTTTATATTCCTAAAGATCATCGTCTTACATTCGTAAATAATGTGACAGAACGCCTTACGAAACAACTCTATTCAGATAAGATTTCAGATGAAGAAAGAGTTAAGGCCACTAATAGCAGTATTGAAATTGTCAAAAATCAACTTCAAACAGCAGGTCTTGCTCAAGAGACTATTGAGCTTGCTAAGGCCAGCATGGACTCAGTGAAAAAAATTGTAAAGGCCTCACCTGTTTTAAAAACATTGTTAGAGCAGATGTTAAAATCAACAGGTAGTTTTCATTATAGGCACGTTCAACTTTGCACCTATTTTTCGTTTCATGCTCTTAGCAACTTAGAGTGGGGAACAGATGAGCATCGAGATAAAATTGCTTTTGTGACTTATTTTCATGATATTACTCTCACAACTGATGAGATGGTGAAAATTCATACAGACGATGATTTAAAAAATGCAAAGTTGACAGAACAAGAAAGACTAATCGTTCAAACTCATGCATTGGAGGCCTCTAAGCTTATCCAAAGTTATCCAAGAAGTCCTTTTGGCGCAGAGCAGATTATTAAGCAACATCATGGATCTATGACGGGGACCGGAATTGCTAAAAATTTTAGTAATAACCTCTCACCTCTTGCAATTGTTTTTATTGTTTGCGAAGAGCTTGTTCATCTGGTCCTCAATGCTTCCTCCATCAGTGCTTTTGATAGAGGTAAGGCCATGGTCCATCTCAATAAAAAATTTCCCAAATCCATGTATCAAAAAGTTATCAAAACATTTGAAAATTTAGAGTTATAATTTGAACTATAAAAGTCATTATTCTATGCTACTATTCGCCACTTCAAGAAGGATACGGTGCGGTATGTTTATTAAGTTTTTTCAGCAATTTTTTCTCTATAGTTCTTTTTCTTTGCTTCTATTTCTAGGCCATGCGTCGTCCCTTCAGGCCCAGCTTCTCAACCCCCAAGGAGTGGAAGCGGGAGTTAATGATAAGCAGCGAGAGCAACTCCTTGGTAAGATCATAGAAACTAGACTTGTTATGCATTACAGCAATAAGAGTCTGGATAAAGAGATCTCTGAGGTGGCCTTTAAAAACTACTTAGAGAGTATTGATCCAGGAAAGCAGTTTTTATTACAGTCTGATATTAAAAAGCTTGAATCCTTTCGTCCTAAAATGGGAGAGATGCTTTCGAATGGCTCTTTTGAGATTGTTGATGAAGTGACAACCATAATGGAAAAGCGTTATAAAGAATTAGAAGAGCATGTGATGGGGCTCTTTAAGAAAAATGGTTTTTTTAAAGTCACAGGAACTTATCAGACAGACCCAGAGAAGAGAGTTCACTCAAAAGATAAAAAAGAACAAGAAGAGCAGTGGAAAAAAATTGTTACTTACAGTTATATCAACGTTTACTTGGCCCTTGAAGAAGAGCAAGAATCTTTAAAGGAAGATAAAAAAGATAAAAAAGATAAAAAAGATAAAAAGAAAAAAGATAAGAAGAAAGAAAAGAAAAAAATTAAGGCCTTAACAAAAAAAGAAATGGAAGAAGAGGCCTTAGAAAAAACAAAGAAAAAATATACTCTCCTCTTTAAGCGCTTAAAAAAAGAACAGCGCATCGATCAGTTAGAAAAAATGATTAATGCCGTTACAACGGCCTTTGATAACCACACCTCTTATTTTCCTCCAGACAAAGAAGAAGACTTTGATATTCGTATGAAAGGAAAACTTGAAGGTATTGGGGCCGTTCTTCAGGAAGATGGCGAATTTATTAAAGTCGTTAAAATTATGCCAGGGAGTGCTTCTTGGAAACAAAAAGAACTTCAACCAGAAGATGTTATTCTTAAAGTTGCCCAAGGGAATGAAGATCCTATTGATGTGGTGAGCATGAGATTAACAGATGCCGTAAAGCTGATTCGAGGAGCAAAAGGAACAGAAGTTCGCTTATCTGTAAAAAAACCCTCGGGAGTTATTAAAGTTATCCCCATTATCCGCGAAGTGGTAAACGTTGAAGAGGCCTATGCGAAAAGTGCTGTCTTTACAGAGAAAAAAAGTCAAAGAAAATTTGGCTATATCTATCTTCCTAGTTTTTATCGTGATTTTGAGGCCTCCTATTCAAGAGAAGGTGGACGCAATTCTACTGATGATGTCAAAAAAGAATTAAAACTATTGATGGAAAAAAATGTCTCTGGTGTGATTCTTGATTTACGAAACAATGGAGGAGGTGCTCTTGAAGATGCCCGCTTAATGACAGGTCTTTTTATTAAAGAAGGACCAGTTGTTCAAGTAAAGCAAAGCAATGGTTCTATTGATGTCCTAAAAGATGAAGATCAGTCTTATATTTATGATGGTCCTCTTATTGTTCTCGTCAATCGTTTTAGCGCTTCAGCATCTGAAATCCTTGCAGGTGCCCTTCAAGATTATAAAAGGGCCATTATTGTTGGGGCAGATCACACTCATGGAAAAGGAACAGTTCAGTTGTTCTTAA
Source organism: uncultured Oligoflexia bacterium (assembly GCA_937898585.1). GTDB lineage: Bacteria > Bdellovibrionota > Bacteriovoracia > Bacteriovoracales > Bacteriovoracaceae > CALDHR01. The sequence continues at coordinate 4,580 of CALDHR010000027.1, read as the reverse complement.
ACTTGGATCAAGGGCTGGCGCAATTTTCGTCACGTTTTACTCCTCTAGGTGCCTTTAAAATTACCATTCAAAAATTCTATCGCATAACAGGTGCTTCAACACAATTTAAAGGTGTTGAGTCTGATATTGTTTTGCCCGACAGCTATGATTTTTTAAAAGCAGGAGAGCGGTTTATGTCAAATGCTCTTCCGTGGGATGAAGTGAAGGCCTTAAAATTTAAAACATGGTCGGATACTCCTGCCTATGACATCTTAAAGAAAAAATCTAATGAGAGAGTTGCAAAAAGTTCTTCTTTTAAAAAAGTAATTGAAGCGGGTAAAATTTTTGAAAAAAGATCAAAAATGACGGAGCTTAAACTCGACATTACAAACATTCGCAAAGAGCAAAAAGAAATTGAAGCACAGTTAGAAAAATACAAAAATGATGATATTATCTCAGGGATTGATATTGAAGTGTTAACGGGGATTCAAAAAAGCAAAGTAAGTGTTAAAGATGATAAGAGACTTCTTGAAGATCAAAAAATCATTGAAGAAGAATGGAGCGATGATTTGAAAAAAGATATCTACCTAGAAGAAAGTGTGAATATCTTAAATGATCAAGTTGAGCTTATGAAAAAAAGTTGAAATTAAAGATGGCGCCAGCGCAAGTGTCGAAGGAGGCGTTCTATTTTTCTTTTCGTTAAATTTTTATAGTGCTGATAGTTCTTTGGATAAGGAAGAATACTTACGAGAAATGCCATCTCGTGGACAGTTAATTTGAGTGGGGATTTGGTGAAAAAATGGCGGGCCCCTTCCTTGATGCCAAACTTGTCAGGGCCAAATTCAGCAATATTGAGATAAATTTCTAGGATTCTTTTTTTTGAAAGATGTCTTTCCATTTTATAAGTAAGAATAATTTCGTGAAATTTTCGGATATAACTTCTTCTATGTGAGAGAAAGATATTTTTGACAACTTGTTGAGAAATCGTACTGGCCCCACGTAAAGAACGACCATTGGTTAAAAATTTTTTTATAGCTTCTTTAAGTTCGTAGAAATCAAATCCACTATGTTGATAAAACTTTCCATCCTCACTAAAAATGATTATTCTCTGAAATAATTTGGGGATTTTTTTTAGAGAAGTCCAGTTGTCAGGAGGAAAAGATTTAAGGGAAAGTTTAAAAGGATTATTTACTTGGCGATGAGGAAAATGATTACTGAGCTTCGCCACGGGAGTGACTAAATAAAAGAGAGCGACATAGAAAAAAGTAATGCTACTAAATAAAAGTGTAAAGATCGTTATCTTTTTTATAATCATAAGTTAAAAATATAACGAAAATGGGGGGATATGCAAAAATTAATTCAAGGAATTCATAAGTTTCAAGATGAAATCACCAGCGCTCAAGAAGATTTCTTTAAAAAGATGGCCAAAGGGCAAGACCCAGATGTTCTTTTTATTACTTGTTCAGACTCTCGCATTAACCCCAATCTTTTTACTCAGACTGATCCAGGAGAGCTCTTTATTCTTCGGAACGCTGGAAACTTGATTCCTCCTTATGGGGAACATAATGGAGGAGAAGCTGCAACAATTGAATTTGCTGTTCAAGGGCTTGAAGTAAAAGATATCATTATTTGTGGCCATACTCACTGTGGGGCGATGAAGGCATTACTTGATGAATCCCTTTTAGAAGGTGCTCCGGCCATGAAGAGATGGCTTGAGTTTGCCAAAGGAACAAAAGATGTTCTTTTAAGTCACTATCAACATTTAGAAAAAGAAAAGTTGGCCATTGCTGCAGTAGAAGAAAATGTTTTAATGCAAATCGAAAATCTCCGAACTCATCCTAGCGTGGCCAAAAAATTACTCAAAGGGAATCTTCGTATTCATGCATGGGTTTATAAAATTGAAAACGGAGAGGTTTTTAAATTTCATCAAGAAGAAGAACAATTTGTCTCGCTCTCAAAAAAAGATGCTTACAAATATCAAATAACCAAAAAAGGAATTTAACTTGTCTAGAGCAGTATGCTGGTTTCGCCGAGATTTACGTTATGATGATCATGTGGCCTTTTGTGAGGCCTTAGAAAATAATGATGAAGTTTATACCGTTTTTGTTTTTGATAAAAATATTCTCTCTAAAATAGATGATATTTCAGATCAAAGAGTTTCTTTCATTTGGGAATCTTTGGCAGACTTGATGATGAAGTTTGAAAAAAATCACCATCATCTTGAAATCCTTATAGGTGATCCCATAGAAGAAATCCCTCGTTTTATTGAAAAAATCAAGGCCTCAAAGCTCTATTTTAATAGAGACTATGAACCTTATGCAAAAAAGCGCGATGAGAAAGTCGAAGCAATTCTTCTTAAAAAGAAAATCGATGTTTTTCACTATAAAGACGTTGTCTTATTTGAAAGTAACGAGGTGCTAAATGGGAGTAACGAGCTTTATAAAGTCTTTACCCCTTACAAAAATCGCTGGCTGCAAAAAAAGGCAGACCTCTTCCCCCAAATTCCATTCTTTAAATGTCGTTTAAAAAATTTGGCCAAAAATAGGTCAATAACAGAGCAAGGGCAAAATCAAATATTTGAGCAGCTAGGGTTTCTTTATAAAAAACCAATCTTCCCGGGAGGAAGGGCCAATGCCCTTAAGCGACTCAAATTTTGTCACGAAACTGATCTTTTAAGGAATTACCACGAAAGACGCGATGATTTTTCACTCAAGGGAACATCACAGCTTTCGGCCTATTTACGGCATGGAAATATTTCTATTAGAGAGGCCTTTAATGTTTCTTTTCAGCAAAAGAATAAAGGATATGAAGTATTTGTCAGTGAACTTATTTGGCGGGAATTTTATCAGGCCATTTTAGATTTTTATCCTCACTTAGAAGAGAGCGCCTTTCTCGAAAAGTATGACAAACTCGTATGGCCTGGATCAGAAGATTTATTTCATCTTTGGTGTAAAGGACAAACAGGCGTTCCCGTCGTCGATGCGGCCATGCGCTGCCTTAATGAAACGGGCCTGATGCCCAACCGGCTTCGCATGATTACGGCCAGCTATCTAGTAAAAATTTTGCTGGTGGACTGGCGGTTAGGGATGAATTACTTTGCTAAACATCTTTTTGATTTCGATTTGGCCGCCAATCTTGGAGGATGGCAATGGTGCGCTTCTGTAGGAGTTGATAGCGTTCCCTATTTTCGCATTTTCAATCCCTATTTGCAGTCAGAGAAATTTGATAAAAAAGGTGAGTTTATTCGTCGTTTTTGCCCCGAGCTTAAAAATCTCTCAATAAAAGAGATTCATCGTCCTGAAAAATACCTCACTTTGAGTACTTATCCTCCTCCTGCTGTTAGTTATGAAAAACAGCGACAACGCTGCCTTGAGCTTTATAAAAGTGTTTAGAGTACCTGATAAATTTCAACATCTCCCAAGGACTCACTTTCAACCCGAGCTAAATGATAGAGTTTAATGTTTTCTCGCGGCCCCTTAATTTGCTCTGAGTTTATTTTTCTCAAAAAATTCTCTGCTTCCCATAAAGAATCAAATTCAATGGCATAAGGTCTTTTTTTATCTATGTTGTAGGGGAGAATATAAACTTTTGATTTTCTTAAGTCTGTATCGAGATAAAATTTCACTAGAAAACCTCACTAAGCAAAAAGTTTTAAAGAAAAAGAAAAAAGACGTGACAAGATGATTGTAGCATTGTATAAGCTCATCAATCCAAAACATTGTCGCGGGGTGGAGCAGCATGGTAGCTCGTCGGGCTCATAACCCGAAGGTCATAGGTTCAAATCCTATCCCCGCAACCAATTTTCCCTATTCAAACATCTCTGTAAATAAAATTTATATTTAGCAAATAAAGCCGATACGCGCTCATGAGGTTTTTCATCGTCTTTATAAGCTCGTTTGTTCTTTTTTTTTCCGAAATATCCCATATCTACGCCCAAGTTCCTGATGAGACGACGGCCACAGAAGAAGAAAGAGCTCCCACGGAAGAAGACTGTAAAAAACAAGCAGATCATAAAAGTCGAAATAGTTGTTGGTTTGGTGCTTGTAATGATTATTCCTTAAATAAAAATATTCCCTCTAGCGCTCGAGAATCAATGGTGGCCCAGTGTCATGCTAGGCGTTGCAATAGTATGAGTTCGGGAAAAAAACGGCAGGAATGTCGGGATGGTTACGCCAATGAGCAGGCGGCCGACATTATGAAGGAAGATCAAGATACAGAAAAAATGCTAGGTATTCTAGGTATTGTGGTAGGTGCTGGAGCTTTTATATTTGGGATGATTAACCTTCTTCTTGATTTAGCAAGAACCATTTTCAATCACGCCTTTGGATCAAATAATAAATGCTCTGCACTTTCTAGTACTTTGGCCATGGCCGGAGGTCTTGTCAGCGCTCTTGGTGAGATTGCTGCTTTTATTCAGCTTCTTATTGAGAGTAAACAGCTGATTGATAAATATAAGCGCGGATCTTTCATGCTTGGAATGTTTAAAGCAGGAAAACCCAAAGATGGAATGAGTGGTCATGACCTAGATAATTCAAGCTTAAATAAACAAGAAGAGGCCTTTGAGTATTTGGCCGATCAAAATAAAGTTCAAGAAACAAATT
>CALDHR010000026.1 GCA_937898585.1 uncultured Oligoflexia bacterium | reverse complement strand
TATTAGGCAGTTGACGAAAAGACTCTGACAATATTGTCCCTGGGAAAGGAGCTTGTATGACGACTAAGGCCAAATTAGTGTTAGATGGCAACACTTTTGAATTACCCATTATTGAAGGTAAGGAAGGTGGAAAGGCCATCGACATTTCAAAACTGAGAGCAGAGACGGGTTATGTCACCATTGATACGGGTTACATGAATACTGGTTCTTGCTATTCGGCCATTACTTATCTTAATGGTGAGAGTGGGATTTTGCGTTATCGCGGTTACCCTATTGAACAGATTGCAGAAGAATCTAATTTTTTAGAGACTTCTTATCTACTTTATCACGGTGAACTGCCTAATAATTCTCAATATGAGAGTTTTGAGAAATCTATTCTTAAAGAATATCAGCTACCTGAAAATGTGCATCGTATGTTGAGTCTTTATCCAGAAAAAACTCATCCCATGGCCATGCTTTCAGGGGCCCTTGTTGCTCTTTCTGGATTTTATCCAGAACTTGGGCGTGAGAATCTCAATGAGAAAGAAGAAGAGATGACTTTTAAACTTCTTCTCAATCACATGAAGTCTATTACGGCCTCTATTTATCGCCAAAAGATGAATAAGAGTATTATCCCTAGTGATCCTTCATTGAGCTATTGTGGGGACTTTCTCAATATGATGTTTGGTGACGGTCATAAGGCCAGCGTTGATCCTGTAATGGAAAAGGCGCTGGATATTTTGCTCGTGCTTCACGCTGATCACAGTCAGAACTGTTCTACGTCAACAGTGAGAATGGTAGGGTCTTCTAAGGCCAATCTTTTTGCTTCCGTTGCCGCAGGAGCAAATGCTCTTTGGGGATCATCTCACGGTGGGGCCAATCAGGCCGTTATCGAGATGCTAGAGATGATTAAAAAAGATGGAGGGGATTATAAAAAATATATTGAAAAGGCCAAAGATAAAAATGATCCTTTCAAGTTAATGGGATTTGGTCACAGGGTTTATAAGAACTTTGATCCACGAGCAAAAATCATTAAGGGTGCTTGTGACTCAGTTCTCGCGAAAATGGGGGTTAATGACCCTATTTTGGATATTGCCAAAGGACTTGAGGAAGTTGCTTTAAAAGATCCCTACTTTGTGGAAAAAAAGCTCTATCCCAATGTGGACTTTTATTCGGGAATTATCTATAAGGCCTTGGGTATTCCTTATGAAATGTTTACGGTAATGTTTGCGCTTGGCCGTCTTCCTGGTTGGATTGCACAATGGAAAGAATTGGTTGACGATGCTGGAATGAAAATTGGTCGTCCGCGCCAAGTTTATACAGGATCACCTGTGCGTGAATATATTGCTAAAAATAAACGCTAAAAGTTTTCACTTTTAATTTCAAGGGGCCCTTTTTATTTACAACAAGGGCCCCTTTTTTATGCTGGATTTTTCCCAACTTTTTTCTGCAACTCTCTACTCTTTTGAAAATAAGGAAAAAGAGCTTCTTTATCATATTTCTTTACTACAAAAAAATTTTACGAAAGAAAGATCTCTTCGCTTATCTGATTACTTAGAAGATGAGAAGATGGTTTCGGCCTATACTCTTTTTTATATGTATTCCAATTGGCCTAAATATAACTTTGTGGCGGATAAAATTCCAGAGAGTCTTAAAGATAGATATGCTCATTGTCATTTTATCGATGTGGGAACGGGACCAGGGACTTATCTTTGGGCCCATGAAATGATGTTCTCTGACAGAGCAAAAAAATTAGTAGGAATTGATTTATCAAAAATTATGCTCAAACAGGGAAGGCTTCTTAAAGACAATTTTTTTGCAGAGTCAGAAGTCTATTTAGAAAAAAATTATTCTGCTTCATTGAAAAAATCATTGGAAGGAAAAGAGAGAATTCTCTGCTTTGGAAATTCTTTTAACGAAATGACAGATGATGTTTTTTGTCAGTATATAGAAGATGTTGATCCTACTTTTTTAAATCTTATTTTTCTTGGAACAAAAGAAGTTTTTCAGCGTTTTAAAAAATTGCGTGATGGTTATCTTTTAGAAAAGTTTGATGTTATTTATCCATGCTTAACTCAAGAAAACTGTCCTATGACGCTTGAGGGAGGTGACTGGTGTCACCAGTATTTATATCATAAGTGGCCATTAGCATTTGAGCAATTATCACAGAAATTAAAAATTAACCGGCGCTATACTCCTTTTTTTGGTGGTCTTTTTGTTAAAAAAGGATTGTGGAAAAAAGAGACAACAGAAGATGAAGTTGTTTTTATGCGAACTATTTTTAAAAATAAAGGAGAGGCCAAAATGCTGGTTTGCAATGGGCAGAGCGAATTGGAGAAAATTTCTTTTCCCTTAAAGATATTATCAAAAGAACAGAAAAAAAATATACCTGATCTTTTGGCAGGCATTAAAATGAGGATAAAGAGGGAAGATGGGAAGATAAAGAATATTATATGGTGAAAATTATTGTCTCAAAAGAAAAAGATCCTTATGTAAATGCGGCATACGAGGCCATGCTTTTTTTTCTTTTAGAGGAAAAAAAAATTGAAGGCGAGTATCTTTTTTTATGGGTAAACAGTCCTTGCGTTTTTATTGGTCGTTTTCAAAATCCCTATAAAGAGTGTGATGTTGAAAGGATGAAAGAGCTTAATTGGCCCATAGTGCGCAGAATTTCAGGAGGAGGCGCTGTTTTTCACGATGAAGGAAATTTGAATATAAGCTATCTGGCAAATGAAAAAAGAAAAAATGATTTTTCTTTTTTTCAATTATTAAAAGAAACAGCAGTTTCTTTTTTTTCCTTAAAAGAAGATGAGATGAAAATTGTCTCACCGAGAAATGATCTTTTTTATGAAGGGAGGAAGTGCTCAGGCAATGCCAGTAAAAAAGGAAAAAATTCTTTGCTTCTTCATGCCACTCTTCTTATTGATAGTAAGTTAGAACATGTCTATTCGCTTTTACATCACTTCAAACCAACAAAAGATTGTAGCACTCTTGCGTCAGTAGCATCTGTTCACTCAAAAGTTATTTCGCTAGGAGAAAAGAGAGAAGATGTTGAGGCATTTATAGAATTTTTTTCATCAAAAAATGGCCAAAGAGTTTTCTGGGAGGAAAGGCCTCTTTGGCCAGATTATTTTCAAAGAGAGTTGTTGAAATTTAAATCTAAAGAGTGGACTTTTAGTCTTACTTCTTAGAAGGAATACGTGTGTATTTTTTGCGGAATTTTTCAATCCTTCCTTCTGTATCAAGAATTTTTTGCTTTCCTGTATAAAAAGGGTGGCAAGCAGAACAGATATCGATTTTAGCAATATTAGAAGTGCTTTTTGTTGAAAATGTGTTTCCACAAACACATTGAATGTTTACTTCATTATAAGAAGGGTGGATGTCTTTCTTCACGGTCATTTCCTTTTGAAACCATTACAACTTTTTTTGTTGATTGAGTTTAGATTACCCCTTAAAGGGCGTTGGTTAATCTGCCTGAAAGGCCGTCTTTCGTCAAGTTAATGTGAACTACAACTTGAGCATTTATCTTCTTCTAAGTGACCTAGATCATTGCGAGAGATAAGTTTCCAGCCAGAAAATCTCTCAGAGCATGTAAAATTGATGGCCTCAGAGAGTTTTTTAAAAGTCCATTCCTGAGAGGAGCGAAAGTTTTCATCTCCTAGACTCACTTGGTAGAAAAGAGGGATATCTTGAGGATTATCCTCACTTGGAATATCGGCCATAAGGGAGATAAATAAAATATCTTTTTCTTTTTGAAGACAGCTTTCTGTCCAGTTATCCTGATTAATGGTCTTCACTTTCTCGCTCCTTCTTTTTTTTAAGGATAACTAACTTCTGCCGATAATAATAACAAATGGAATTTTTGGGGAAAAAGTATGGGATTAGCAGTTCTTCTCGTAGACAATAGAAAAGATTGGATTAGCAAGGCCACCGCTTTTTTCGAAGAGCACAACTATGAAGTTGTCACCGCCATGAATGGAAAAGATGCCCAGCTTGCCGTCTATAAAGAAAAAGAATCAAGAGGAAAATTGAAATATGTGGCGGCCATTTTAAATGCCTCTGTTAATAATTATCCGATTGCCCAAGTTTTAAAATATATTCAAAGCAATTCACCTTCTTTGAAGCTCATTCTTCAAGCAGAGAGCGCCGCTCATTTGCCCACTTATGAGCTAAGAGAAGATATTTTGCAAAAACAGGGAATCAATAATATTTATTATGGAGAGACGAGTTTTAAAGACCTATTAGAATGTGTTGAAGGGTTTGAAGATTACGAAAAGATTTTTAATCAAAAACCCAAGGCCAAAGGCAGTAGCGGGGAAGTCGAAGAGGCAGGAGATGACAGTCAATATACTTCTGTTAATATTGATGAATTTATATCAGGAAACGCTGTTCAATTTGATATTTTTATTCGACTGGGAAGTGGGCGCTATTTAAAAATTCTTCATGCAGGAGATTCCTTCTCCAGTGAACG
>CALDHR010000025.1 GCA_937898585.1 uncultured Oligoflexia bacterium | reverse complement strand
AAAAGAGACATTGCAGAAACTAAAGAAATTTTTATCGCCAGATATTTTTAGTGAAATAGAAGAACTCTGTCTTGCTGGAAATCAAGAAGGGGCGGTGAAGCTTCTGGTAGATCTCTACGGAACGGGACGCGCCTACTTTAGAAATTCGAGAACAAGTATTACAGAAAGATTTAATCTTTTCCCCAAAAGAGTTTTATTTGAACATCCTCTTGTGCTGAGGAAAGGAGAAGGAGAAGGTGAAGAGATTTTTCATGTCAAACTTCGCTGGCTTCTCCATTTTCTGATGGAGAGCAAAGAAGAAAAAACACTGCTTATTTGTCGAACGAAAGATATCGTTTTTGCTATTGAGCAGTATATTGAAGAGAATCAAATTCCTCTAAAGTATGCCGTTTTTCACAGCGAACTCTCGCTCCTCAACCGCGATCGTCAGGCCGCTTATTTTAGTGACCCCAAAGGAGCGCAAGTTCTCTTTTCCACTGAAATTGGAAGTGAGGGGCGCAATTTTCAGTTTGCTAAAAATCTTATTCTTTTTGATCTGCCCAAAACGCCTGAAATGCTGGAGCAGAGAATTGGACGCCTCGATCGCATTGGGCAAAAATTTGATGTTTGCATTCACGTTCCTTATATTGAAAAAAGTTTTGAAGAGGTCTTCTTCAAATGGTTTCAAATGGGATTAAATGCTTTTCTAACTCCCGTAAAAGCAGGGGAGAAACTCTTTGATCTTTTCAAGAAAGATTTGGCCATGGCCAGAGCGAGAGCACATGTCTTCTTTGAGAAAGAAGGAGAGTTGCTGGAAGATTTAATTCGTCGAACGAGAGAGGAGTACGCAGAGATTTTTCGCTTGCTGGAAAGTGGGCGCGACCGTCTTGTGGAGTTAAATTCTTTTGATTATGAACAATCAATGGAGATTGTAGAGCAAATAGCTCAGTATGACGGAGAAGCAGATCTTCGCGAATACATGGATGATATTTTTAATACCTTGGGCGTTGATGTAGAAGATCATGCAGAGGGTGTTGAATTTCTTCTTCCCAGTGAAAATATGTTTGTTCCTTATTTTCCTTGTCTTCCCCCTGAAGGGGTTAGTGTTACTTATCGTCGTGACTTGGCCATCGCTCGAGATGATCTTTTCTTTTTAACTTGGGATCATCCTATGGTGACAGGGATTATGGAGTTTTTGCTAGGGCATAGTTTTGGTCGAGTCAGTGTATGCCGTTGGAAAAATAATCAAACAAAGAAAGTTATTATTGAAAGTTTTTTTATCCTCAAATGTGTGGCCCCACGTAACCTCGATCCTGATAGCTATTTCCCTACCACCATGATTCGCATTATGATGGATAATGAGGGGAATGATTTTACTTTAAAATATGCAAAAAATGAAATGGATGAAAAAGTAAAAGAAGGATCTCGCGAAGATCATTTTAAAGTTAAAAGTATAGGAAAAGAAAAGATTAATGGGTGGACAACAATGGCCACAGATCTAGGAAGAGTTCAGGCAGCAAGCTTTATTGAAAACAAAGTGAACTTGATGGAAAAAAATCTCAATGAAGAGATTATGAGACTTACTTCTTTTGCGGAAAAAAATAAACTCGATCTTGCCGATGAAATAGACTTTTTTACGGCAAAAAAAGAGATCCTTAAAGAGGCCATGGAAAATTCTTCTCTGACTCTTGATAGTATGAGAATTATATTTTAAAAAATAAAAAACAAGGATAGCAGAAATGATTTTAGTGACAGGTGGGGCCGGATTTATTGGATCTTGTCTTGTTCAAGAACTCAATAATCAAGGTGAAAGAGATATTCTTATTTTGGATAATCTAGGGAAAGGAGATCATTGGAAGAACTTACGTGAATTGAAGTTTACTGACTATATTGATGTGGCCCACTATGAAGATAATGAAGAAAAGTTATGGAGCAAGTTAAAGAGTTTTAACTTGAAAGTTATTTTTCATCTTGGTGCTTGTAGTTCTACTACTGAGACAGATTTGAGTTTTCTCATGAAAAATAATTATGAGTTTTCTAAGCAGATGAGTATGTTGGCCCAAGAAAAAGAGATCCCTTTTATCTATGCTAGCTCTGGTGCTACTTATGGCAATGGTGAAAATGGTTATAGTGATGATCATGAGGCCATTGAAAAGCTCGTTCCTCTTAATGGTTATGGCTATTCAAAACACCTTTTTGATTTATGGATGCTTAAAAGAAAAAATCAAGAAATTCCTCGTCACTGGTATGGACTTAAGTTTTTCAATGTATATGGCCCTTTTGAAAACCATAAAGGATCTATGATCTCTGTTGTGAATCAGGCCTTTTACAGTATTAAAAAAGAAGGAACATTTCGTCTCTTTAAATCTCACCGAAAAGATTACAAAGACGGAGAGCAGTTGCGTGACTTTATTTATGTAGGAGATGTGGTTAAGGCCATGATTTGTTTTTCTAAAGAGTCTTCTCAAATGATTAAAAGTGGTATTTACAATTTAGGAACAGGGCAAGAGAGAACATTTAATGATCTTGTGCTGGCCACTTTTAAAAGTATGCAGCGAGAACCAAAAATAGAATATAGGGAAATGCCAGCTCATCTTATTAATCAATATCAGTACTATACAAAAGCTGAGATGAAAAAATTCAAGGCGGCCTTTCCTCATTTTAATTTCTCTACCCTTGAAGAAGGCGTTGAAAAATATGTCACTTTTCTTCTAGCGAGAGAAGAAGATTGAGACCAGAGTGACTACGGCCAAAGAATACTGATAGTGAGAGTGAGCGAGAAGATCAGTAGGGTTGATGCCTAAAAGTGTTGAGCACAAAAGCATTTGAGGCATATAAGGCGCTAACCCTTGAGGGATGCAGGAAAAAATATCGAGAATAGAGGCAAGGCGACCGAGCTTTGGTCTTTCTTGCTCATCGGCACTTTCATGCCACTTTTTCACAATAGGACCGCTCATTAAAATGGCCAATGTATTCACGGCCAAAAAGAGATCTAAAACAAAAACCAACAGCGCCGAAGAAAGTTCTAGTTCCCGCCTTTTCATTTTCACGAGAAAGCGACTGGTAATATTTTCAATACTCTTTGATTCTTGAATGAGAAAGGCCATTCCAGAGATAATGAGAACAAGAAAAATAACGTGAATAATACCGCTGTTTCCCATTGGACCAAGAAAGAACGAAGAGAGAAATTCAATGAGTGTTATTTTTCCAAAAAAGAGACCAATCCCTCCGCTCATGAGGTTACCAAAGAAAAGCAAAGCAATAACGTGAACATTAAAAAAAGCAAGTACGAGAATCGATAGATAGGGGAGAATGAGAATAATATCCTGGAATCCAATCCCTTTCTTTTCTTGAATGATAAAGTCTGTGTTGGCAGGATAAAAAAACATTAAAATTGCGATAGTTATAAGAGTGCTAAAAAAAGTGAGTTTGATATTAAAGCGAAATTTTTCCTTCATTGATTGGCCCAATATGGTTGTGGCGGCAATTGTTGTATCTGAAATAAGAGAAAGGTTATCTCCTAGCATGGAAGCACCCACAACAATTCCCCCTAAAAGAGCAGGATCATAATCTGTTAGGCGCGAGAGCTCTAAGGCAAAAGGAGTGAAGGCCGCAATGCCTCCCATAGATGATCCCAGGGCAGTGGAAAAAAGAGCAATGGTGAGAAAAAGTCCTGGTAGCAAAAAAGAGGCGGGAATGAGCTCTTGACCAATAGCGATGGCACTCTGAATAGAACCTGTTTTTTCAAGATTGTAAGAAAAAATGCTGCTTAAAAAAAAGATAAGTGTCATGCACTGAACAGATTCTTGCCCCATTCCTTTAAGAAAAAAAGAAATTTTGTTGGTATTTTCTTTTTTAGGAAAAATGAGAATGGCATAGAAAGAAGAGAGAAAGGCGAAGGCCAGAGTAAGACCATTTTTAATCTCGTAAGAGATGTCCGGCATCGTGAAATTAACAAAAGAGTAGAGGAGAATGAAGACAAGGAGGGGAGTGAGTTGTAGAAAATCTTTCATATTTAGTAGGAATACATGCATAATGATTTTTATTCAATGAAAAGAGAGTAGTGAGGATAGCAAAGATGAACGACACTAAAGAAACTTCATTTATTATTTTGGGTTTGGCCCTTTTCTCCATGTTTTTTGGGGGAGGAAATTTAATTTTCCCTCTTCAGCTGGGAGTGAATGGAGGTGATTTTTGGATGACAGGAACCCTTGGTTTTATTCTCTCGGGTGTCTTTCTACCTCTTCTTGGCGTTATTTCAATTTTGCGCTTTGAGGGAAATGTAACAAGCTTCTTTTCTCTTATGGGAAAGTGGCCGGCCTTCCTTTTTCGTTTCTTACTGCTTACTTTTTGGATTCCTCTAGGATCTTCTCCTCGCTGTATTACTCTTTCTTACGAAGGAGCACGCGCTCTTTTTTCCTCTCTTCCTTTTGCTGCCTTTTCGGCCTTTTTTTGTCTTTTGACTTATTTTTGTCTTTTTAAAAAGAGTGCTTTTATTGAGATACTGGGAAAATTTTTAACACCTGTGTTGCTTTTTTTATTATTGGGAGTCCTTGTTGCAGGAGTATCAGAAGGAGGATTCGAGAGCATCAGTAGAGAAGAATCCATCGCTCTACAGAATTATCAAGTGCAGAACTTCTCTGAGGCCTTCTGGCTTGGCCTAAAAATGGGCTATAATACCATGGACTTGATCGCTTCTTTTTTCTTTGTCTCTTCCATTTTAAGTTTATTAGGTCACTCGAAAAGAAAAAAAAGAATAATTGTTAAGGCCTCTTGTCTGGCCCTTTTTATTCTTACTTCTGTCTACTCTCTTATGATTTTTGTAGCATCACTTTATGCTCCTGCCATCTGGGATATTCCCAGCGAAAAACTTTTTCTCATCCTTTCAGAAATGATTTTAGGCGAAAAAGCAAAAATGGCCGTGGCCCTTACCGTTACTCTTGCTTGCTTTGGGACTTTAATGGCCCTGACACGAGTTTATGGTGATTTTTTAAAGATGATGAAGGTTAAAGAAAAAAGTGGCATCGTGGGGATTTTGATGGTGAGTTTTTTTGTTTCTCTTTTTGGTTTAAAGGGAATTACTTCCATCACGTCACCCATGATGGAAGTATTTTATCCCACATTACTGCTTTTTATTATAATCAGTTTTTTTAGAGTGCCAAAGAGCTAAGCTCACTCATTAGATCTTGTGTGCGGTTAATAAATTGTTGACGCTCTTCTTTTTCTTCTAAATCTCCGCAAGAAAAAGCGGCCAATTCTTGAAGATGACAGCTAAGTTTTTTAGCAAGATCTTTTTTGTCTTGATCCCAAAGAGAAACAATCGTTCCCACAAGCTTGCTCGAAGGATTAATGACTAATGTCTTTTTAAGAGGAAAACTCATGTTTTGACCAAACTGTTTAGACATTTGTTGCATCTTTTTCGATGACTCGTCAATTTTGATATAAGCAGGAGTTTCTTGTCCCGCAAGCCCTTTGATTTCAATGGCAAAGTTTTTCTTATCTTCTTCACTCTTTCCATCAAGAAGAATTTTTTCAAAAACTTCTTTGGCCATCACATCTTTTTCTGTTGTAGCAGAGCTTTCGAGAAGATTTTCAATTTCATTATCTCCCGAGACAAATTTCATTTCTTTGTCATTTTGCTTTTTAAACTCTACGTGTTGAGCGAAGTGTGGATCGATATAAGAATCTTGAATGACGACAGGAACTTCATTGGCCTCAAAAATCTTAACGAGAGCGTAATCAATTTTTCCTTTCTCAAAAGAGACAATCTTTCCTTTGAGTTTTTCTTTAAACTGCTCAGGTGTCTTTTCTTCAATTTCACTCATGGTGAGAAGATCATCTTTACTCGTTCTCAAAAGAACTTTGTCGCGCATAAGATCATCAAATTTTTCATCGGAGATAACACCGTATTTTACAAACAAAGAGATATCTTCCCATACTTTGAGATACTGCTCGCGCTCTTTTTGGAAGAGTTTTTTAAGAGACTCGGCAACTTTTTTAATAATGTAGTTAGAAATCTTCTTAATATTTGGATCACCTTGAAGAGAAGATCTTGAAACGTTAAGAGGAATATCTGATGAATCGATAGCTCCTTTGAGGAGAGATAAAAACTCAGGGACAATATTTTTTACATTGTCAGAGACAAAAACTTGCTTGCTGTAGAGCTTAATGCTGTTTTCGCTGATAGGCTTTGTAGGATTAAACTTAGGAAAGTAGAGGATTCCCTTTAATTCAAAAGGATGATCTACATTGAGGTGAATCCAAAAAAGTGGTTCTTGCTCATAAGGGAAAAGTCTTTGATAAAATGCTTTGTATTCATCATCTGTAATAGTTGTGGGGTCTTTTTTCCAGAGGGGGTTAGGGTCATTGAGAGCTTTTACTTCTTCAATAACATCTTCCTCTTCGCCTTCTTTTTTTTCAGCTTTTTCTTTTGCTTCTTTTTCTAGCTCTTCAGTTGTTTTAATGCGTTCCAAAAAAATAGGCGTTGGCATGAAATCGCAGTATTTTTGAATGAGCTCTTTACTTTTCCACTCTTCAAGAAATTCCTCACTCTCTTTTGTAAGGTGAAGTGTAATAGTTGTTCCAACATCACTTCTCTGAGAGTCTTTGATGGTATATTCAGTTCCGCCATCACTCTCCCAATGAACGGCCTTGGCCCCTGGTTTGTAAGAGAGAGTTTCAATGACAACTTTGTCGGAGACCATAAAACTGGAGTAAAAACCAAGTCCAAATTTACCAATGATCTCTTCTTGTTTGTCGGCCCCTTCTTTTTTCATGGTGTCCATAAATTCTCTGGCACCAGAAAAAGCAAGCTGAGTAATGTATCTTTCAACTTCTTCTTCCGACATTCCTAAACCATTGTCTCTAATTTGAATTGTTTTATTTTCTTTATTGAGAACGACTTTGATTTGTCCCTCTGGGCATTCAAGATTTTCTTTACTAGAGAGAACTTTTCTTTTGGTGATAGCATCGGATCCATTGGAGATGAGCTCGCGGAGAAAGATATCGTGTTCAGAATAGAGCCATTTTTTGATAATGGGCAGAATATCCTGGGTATTTGCTTTAATTTGACCTTTTTTTTCCGTTTCCACAATGTCTCCTTTTAAAATAAATAATGATGACGACAAGTTGGTATCTATTATTTTTATGTCAAGAGTGAAGAAAAAATTTGCGTCGGACAATTTTTAAAAGCTATAATAGAATGAATGTGCCAATAATTTTTACTTAATTCTCATAAAGATTTGTAGGACCTCAATGTTATGACCATCGATACTTCAAAAATTGAAAAAATTTACCTCGTTACAACCGGGGGAACCATTGAGAAAACGTACGATGAGTCAAATGGGTTATTGGTTAATTATCCTTCTGAAATCCAGAATCGACTTCTTCCCAAATTAAGACTTCCTTATTCTCAAATTGAAGTAAAAAAAGTCTTAGCAAAAGACTCCCTCGATATGAATGACGAAGACAGGAAGATCCTCGTCGGTTCTCTGCGGGAGCTCGCGAAGGAAGGACGCCCTATCTTAGTTTTGCACGGAACAGATACGATGGATTTATCTGTGACCCATTGCCAGGAGCAAATTCCCCAGGAAGAAATTCAGCGCCCCATTGTTTTTACAGGGGCCATGCGACCTCTTGAATTTGAGAATAGCGATGCTCTGCAAAATATTATTGAAGGGCTGATGGTCTGCCGTCTTGTTACTCCAGGGCTTTATTTGAGTTTTCATGGCAGAACCTTTAAAGGGCCATCATTTATAAAAAACTTCAAAACCATGACTTTTGACGATAAAAATTGAGGTTTCTAAACAGAATGAGAGTAATTTTATTTTCTTATCCTATCTTTTTTCTTTGTCTTTTTTTTGCTCACTCTCTTTTCCCCATGAAAGTTTTGTTTCTAGGAGACTCACTAACGGAAGGCTATGGAATTCCGCGAAATAAGGCCTATCCTGCTTTGCTACAAAAAAAGCGAGGAGGCGATTTTAAGGCGGTAAACGCAGGAATTTCAGGAAGTACCTCAGCGAGTGCGCTGGGGAGATTAAAGTGGGCCTTGAAAGGTAAGGGTGAGAAGAGTTACGATCTCGTTGTTTTAGGGCTGGGGGCCAATGATTTTTTGCGTGCTCTTTCGCCAGAGGCCACCAAAAAAAATCTTCAATCCGCCATCGATTTTTGTCTGCAAAAAGAGATTCCTGTTTTGCTCTTAGGTATGAGAGCACCTCCCAATCTTGGAATGAAATATAGCAGTAGTGTTGAAAAAATCTATGAAGATATTCAGCGTCACTTTCAAAAACAGCAAGCAGATAAAACATTTTCTCTTATGCCTTTTATGCTAGAAGGAGTCGCCGGTCACCAAGAGTATAACCTCTCAGACGGACTTCATCCTAATGAAAAAGGTCATGAAATTCTCGCCGAAAAAATAGAACCTTACATGGATTTTTTTACACTCAAAAAAGATTAAAGAATGAATAAAGATGAGCAGTATCTCCTTAAAGTAGAAAATCTGGCAAAATCTTTTCAATTAGAAAATCAAAAAATTGATATTCTCTCTAAGGTTAATTTTCAATTAGAGCGAGGAAAAATTCATGCTCTCATTGGTCCATCAGGTAGTGGCAAAAGCACACTTTTGACAATGCTAGCTGGAATTGATCTTCCTGACAGGGGAGATATTTATTTTAATGAAACAAATCTGACGGCGCTTTCTTCCGCTAAAAGGCATGCTTTTCGAGCAAAAAACATTGGCTTTGTTTTTCAACAATTTCATCTCATCGACCACTATACCGCTCTTGAGAATGCGGCCCTCTTTTTAGAAATGATGGACGATGACAAGGCAGAAGAAAAAGCGTCCTCTTTACTAAAGGAAATGGGACTCGAACAACGAATGAACCATTTTCCCACTCAACTTAGCGGTGGGGAAAATCAGCGCGTGGCCATTGCCAGGGCCATGGTTTATGGACCGGAGCTTATTATTGCTGATGAGCCGACGGGGAGTCTCGACTTAAAGACAGGCCAGGTTATCACGGACCTTCTTTTTAAATTAGTGCGCGAAAAAAACAAAACACTACTTCTCGTTACTCATAATGAAGAATTGGCCAAGCAGGTCGACCATCTCTTTGAAGTAAAAGAAGGAAGAATCTGTGACGTTTAATCTGAAATTACTTTGGCGGGAATTTAAGGGAGAAAAATTTCTCACCTTTAATCTCTTTTTCTTGCTCTTTATTTTGACTCTTGTGATGCAAGTTTTGCTTAATTTTTCTTCCCTCAGCTCAAACGTTATTGAAGGGCAGTCTAAAAAACTCTTGGGGGCCGACCTCGTTTTAACCTCTCGCTTTTTGCTGCCCCCACAGCAAATTCTGGGCCTTGAGTTTTCCGATAGTACAGAACTCTATACGATGGCCACCTGTGGTAAGGGGGCCAAGTTAGTTCGTCTAAAGGCCTATGGCGAAAATTTTCCCTTTTATGGAAAAAAGCTAGATCATCTTAGAGAAAATGAAGTTTTGTTAAGTAAAGATCTCTTTTCTTCTTCTTGCCAGAGTGTCCAGATAGGCGAGAGCTCTTTTTCTCCTGTCATTGATAAAGGAGAGGAGAATCTTTTTACGGGAAACGTTTTTTCTCTGGCCCCTACCGTTATTATAAAAAGTGCTGCCTTACCATCGACAAAACTGCAGGTTTTTGGTCACCTGGCCACCTATAAGCGCTTTTTTAAAGTTCAAAATGAAAAAGAAATGCACGAGGTGGAAGAAAAGCTGGGTCAGCTTTACAAAGATGATCTTGCCATCACAGTAAAAAACCATCGTGAATCTTCCCAGCAATTGGCGGCCAGCTTCAATAGCATTACGAGTTTTTTGCAATTGCTCAATTTTTTTAGTGCTCTTATTTCCTTAGTGGGAGTGATTTTTTTATTGCTCAATTATTATCGTCGCCGCAAAAAAATGTTTGGGATTCTTTTCTTTGGAGGCATGGAGAAAAAAAGTATTTACCTGTTCGTCTTTTTATTCTTTCTCATGATTTTACTTTCAAGTTCATCTCTTGCTTTGTTTTTGAATTTTTTTGTCATAAAAAAAATGATATCTCTTTACTTTACTTCTCTAGAGACCATGAGCTTCCTTGCTCCTTTAATGAAAAACTACTTTCTTACTTTTTCCGTAATCCTTCTGGGACCTCTTTTGGCCTTTATTCCCTTTGCTTCCCTTTTTCGTCCAGATGATGTGATGTCTCTTATACGCTCTATTGAAATGACTCCTCAAAAAAGATTATCTTTTTCTTTTCTTAAATCTCTGCCTTTTTTAATCTTTATCTTTTTTTTGGCCCTCTTTTGTATTCGCTCTATTACTTTGGCCTCACTCTTACTAGGGGTTCTATTATTGCTGACAGCTTTGAGCTATGGGGGATATCAATTACTTCTTCTTCTGATAAAGTTAGTTAAAAAGAAGTTTTTCTCTTTAGAGCTCACTCATCGCAAGCTCTCTCGTCTTCAAGGAGTAAACTTTTTTGTTTTTCTCAGCTTTACAGTGGCCTTCTTTCTTTTTTCTACCCTAGTTCAATTGCAACTTTCCATTAAAAAAGAGCTCTCTAGCAATGCAACCAAAGAGCGTCCCACCTTTTTCTTTTTAGACTTACAGGAAGAACAAATTTCTTCTTTCCAAAAAATGATGAAAGAAAGTGGTTTTCCGCTCCTGGATATCTCTCCTCTTGTGAGGGCCAAATTAGAAGAGGTCCCCGAAAAAAAATCTTTCTTCAAAGGATTATTTTCTTCTCTCAATAAACGAGAAGAAGAGCGCAAGAAATTTTTTAAAAAGAGAGGAGTTAACCTCAGTTATCGTCAAAATCTTGGTGAGAGTAATTCTCTTATCAAAGGGAGACCTTTTTCAGAGACAGGATATGAAGACGATCTAGTGGAAATTTCCGTTGAGCAGCGCTATGCCAAAAGAATGGGATGGAAGCTAGGAGACGAAGTAACATTTGATATTATGGGAGAGATGATTAAGAGCAAAATCATCAATCTGCGCCGCGTTTTTTGGAACTCCTTTCGCCCTAATTTCTTTGTTCTCTTTCCCCCTGGCATTTTAGAAGATGCGCCTAAAAGTTTTGTGGCCGTCAGCTCATCTCTTGCTCAAGAACAGAAAAAATCTCTTCTTCTGCTTTTAGAAAAAGATTGGCCAAATCTCAGTTATGTCGATATTTCTGAGGTATTAGAAAAGCTTCTTTTCTTTTTTGAGAAAATTAGCATTTTTTTTAATTTTATGGGAATCACTGTTATCATTTGTGCACTTTTTGTTCTGCTAGGCCTACTCTGGCCTGATTTTCAGCAGGAGCGCAAAAGCTTTAAGGAATTAGAGCTCATTGGTCCTCCCATGCACCATGCACTAAAAAGTACGCGCTATCGCCTTATGGCCCTTTTGATTCCTTCTTGTCTCTTAGGACAGATTATTTCAGGGGGATTGGGGTGGTATCTTTCTGCTCATTATTTTGATATAGCTTTTTCTTATAATGTTTTCCTTTTTTTGGGGATAACAGTTTTTTCTTTTATTCTTTTATTTATTTTCTCTTTAGCACACAAGGTCTAGCTCATGATTCAGGTTGTTGGTTTACAGAAATTTTTCGGCGGACGAGAACTTTTTTCTGATTTGTCTTTTAATCTCTCTAAAGGTGAAAAAATTGGTCTCGTTGGACGAAATGGAACAGGAAAGTCTACTCTTTTTAAAATTTTAATGGATAGAGAAGGGTATGATGGCGGAACGATTGTGATGCCAAAGAATTATCGTATTGGTTATCTCGAACAGCATCTTCATTTTACTTATCCCACTATCGTAGAAGAAGTTATGAGTATTTTTCCTCCAGAAGAGCGCTATTTAACTTATATGGCCGAAGATATTTTAATGGGACTTGGTTTTAGCTACAATGATTTAAGTCGAGCACCTCAGAGTTTTTCAGGTGGTTTTCAAATTCGCCTCAATCTAGCGAAACTTCTTTTGATGGAGCCTGATTTATTGCTTCTCGATGAGCCCACCAACTATTTAGATATTGTCTCTCAGCGCTACGTAGTTTCTTTTTTGAAGCGCTATAAAAATGAAATTATTCTTATCAGTCATGATCGCGCTTTTATGGATGAGGTGGTGAATCATACAATGGGTATCGTTCGCACAAAAATAAAAAAGGTAAAGGGCCAGACCAGTGATTTTTATGAGCAAGTTCTTTTGGAAGAAGAAACTTATGAAAAAACGCGTTTAAATGAAGATAAGAAAAGACAAGAATTGCAAAAATTTGTGGATCGCTTTAAGGCAAAGGCCTCTAAGGCAACGCAGGCGCAGTCAAAAATGAAGCAAATTGATAAGATGGGGCAGAAGGACGCATTAAAAAAAGAGAGCACCCTAGAGTTTGCTTTTAGCTATAACCATGTTGAAGCAAAAACATTATTTGAGGCCAAAAATTTAAGTTTTAATTATCCGGGAGGCCCTACTCTCATTAACAATCTTTCCTTTGCTTTAAAGCGAGGGGATTGTTTAGGGATTATTGGAAAAAATGGTCGCGGGAAATCAACTCTTCTCAATTTAATTGCTGAAAATATTGAATTAGCAAATCGAGAAGATGTTTTTCGTTTTCATCAAAATGCTCAATTAGGTTTTTTTGGGCAAACTAATATTGATCGGTTGAGCGATAAAAATACCGTTGAAGATGAAATCACCTTGGCCAATCCCAATCTTGCTCGCGCTAATATTCGCTCTATTTGTGGAACTATTATGTTCACAGGAGATGATGCTCTTAAAAAAGTGAAAGTTTTGTCTGGGGGAGAAAAAGCACGTGTGATGCTGGGAAAAATTTTGGCGACTCCTTGTAATATGCTTCTTCTCGATGAGCCCACTAACCATTTAGACATGGAATCAATTGATGGCCTATGCGAGGGAATAGAGAGTTTTCAGGGGGCCTCAATGGTGGTGACCCACTCTGAAGAAGTTCTTCGAAATGTCTGTAACCGTATCATTGCTTTTATGCCCACGGAGACAATTTTCTTTGAGGGTAGTTATGATGAGTTTCTTTTAAAATACGAAACCTTGTTTTTTTCTGATGAAGAAGATGCTGATCCTTCTAGCTCTCTCAATGTAGATAAAGTGAATGGGGAAGCAAAAAAAGCAAAAGTTTCTTTCGTGGAAAGCAAAGAAGAACAAAAAGAAAAAAGGGCGCTGGAGCGCAAGAGAGAGGAATTGGAAGAATCGATTATTGCTAAAGAAGAAGAACTTAAAATCATTAATGCAAAAATTTTGGAGAATCCTTCTCTTCCTGTTGATGAGATGAGTAAGCTGGCCAAAAAAATTAGCACATTGGAGAAGGATATAAATTTTTTAAATAAAGAGTGGGAGTCTCTTTAAGTTTTTTTTTAAAAGATGATTTTTTTTAAAAGATAGAATGCTTCGGTTTATTAAGAAGAACAACCAACTGGAGGATTCTATGAATCGGAAACTGACAAGCACAATTATTGTGACTTTTAGCTCTCTTCTCTTTTCTTGTAATGAGAAAACAGCGACATCATCATCTGCTCTATCTATGACAGGGGAGAGTATCTCAGATGAAAAAAAAGCAAGCACGGCAGAAGATCTTTACCGCGCAGGTGTGGCCCTTAGCTTTTCTGAGAATTTTCCCCTGGCAGATACTCTCTTTTCTCAGGCACTGGCAATTGATCCCCATCACGCTCCTTCTCTTTTCTACAAGGCCAACTCGCAACTTATTATGAAGTTTGAAGGTATTGGAAAAAGAGTTATGCCTATTGCTTGGGAGAAGCAGAGGGAAGCATTGCGAAAAAGTGAAGGGAAAGCAGGAAAAGAAGGTGACGGCACAATTTTTTATTTTAAATTGAAGCAGGGCGATTCTGTTTTTGAAACAGTCTCTGATTATCAAGCATTTGCCCGTGAGATGATGGTGACTCTCGATGATTCAATTGCAAAACTTGACTCCATTAAAGGTGGATTTATTATCGATTATGAAGAAGGTCAGAAAAGAGAAATAAGTACTGTTGATATTTCTATGTGGATCAATATGTATAGATCCATGAGGGCCAGCTACGCTCTTCAAGCATCATTTAATCTCGATGATCTCACAAAACTTTATGCTTATAGGGGACCTAAAAAAGGAATTGGATTTTTTAATCTTCTTAAGCAGTATCCTGATTTTTTAACAGTTAAAGAGGATGCTCCTCTTCACGATGCACAGAAAAATTTGAGAGAAGTTCTCTCTAGTGTCTTGGAGACAAATCACAGCAGCCATGTTCTCTGCCAAACAAATCAAAACAAATCTCACCACGGTCTTTTTCAAGTATTTTGCGCACGAGATGACGAATCATTATCAATGATGAGATTTTATCTTGGCGCTCTTGAAGGAACGATGACAACAGATGCTTCAGACACGGAAGAAGAGAGAAATATTGAAGTTGATTTAAGCGCTCTTTTTCATTTTCACGGAAAAGATCTTAAAGAGATGATGCCAACTTCTTTGAGAGAAGACGGCATGTTTGATCTACCAGATCCGACATTTGGTGGAATTATTCCTAATGGTGATTTATTTGAATAATGAAGTTGAGCTTTAAAACTAAAAAGGGCCGTTTAAAAGCGGTCCTTTTTGTTTACCTTTTATCTATTGTCAGTTACTCCAACTTTATTATTAACGGAGAGAAAGGTCTTTCTTTTCATCTTTGCGCCAAGAAAGCTAATGCGGTGAGTCTGCTTTCCCCTTTAAAGCTTACAGAAGTAACAATTGTGGGAAAAAAAGATGGAAGAGATGTTTTTCGAAAAGAATCACCCGAGGCACTTTACAGCGATGTAGGTAAGAAAATTC
Source organism: uncultured Oligoflexia bacterium (assembly GCA_937898585.1). Taxonomy (GTDB): domain Bacteria; phylum Bdellovibrionota; class Bacteriovoracia; order Bacteriovoracales; family Bacteriovoracaceae; genus CALDHR01. Next base: position 1,720 of record CALDHR010000025.1, on the reverse strand, counting down.
TTCTCTTTTATGCAGAAGAAAATGATGTTGAGTCTATCTCTTTAAAGCATATTTCAAATTAGAAAAAAATAGAATAAAATGATCTTAGTTATTTGTTTTTAAACAAAAAGGTCATCTATGTGTCGTTTTGTCGTTTACAAGGGTCCTTCGATTTTACTCTCTAAACTTATCGCTACGCCCGAGCATTCACTCATCAAGCAGAGCTATCAGGCCACTTCCTGGTCAGGTCCTCTCAATGGTGATGGAGTAGGAATTGGTTGGTATAATCAAAAAATTACGCCGGCACCTGCTCTTTTTAAAGATGTGGCCCCTGCATGGGGGAATAAAAACTTGCTACAGTTAAGTAGTGTCATTGAATCTAACCTTGCTTTTGCTCATGTGCGCGCGGCCACAGGTAAAACATCTATTTCGCAAGATAACTGTCACCCTTTTTCTCATGGAAATTACTTATGGATGCATAATGGAGAAGTTCAAAATTTTAACGAAGTAAAAAGAGTTCTTTTCTCTCTTGTAGATGATCGATTTTTTAACTGGGTTCAAGGAACAACAGACAGTGAACTTGTTTTTTATGTTCTTCTTTCACAAGTTTTTAAAAATAATCGACCACTAGATGAAAAGATCTCCATAGAAGAGTGGAAAAAACAATTTAAAGATCTTTTTCATACACTGGATAAAGTTACAAAAGATAGTGGTGCCGTAAAACCTTCTCACTATAATTTTGTACTTAGTGACGGAGTAAATTTATTTGTCACGCGCTATATTGGTGGGGTGGATAGAGAGCTAACGAGTGAAGATCGAGATATGACTCTTTATTATAGTTATCTGGATAAGCAAAGCGTGGAGCATAAGGCCGATGCTATTCAGTCAAAAGATGAACATTCAGGAGCTCCCGTGATGTTTGCCAGCGAGCAATTGACAACAGATAAGGATCATTGGGTCGAAGTTCCACGAAATGGTTTAATGATCATTAATGAAAAAAATATATTAGAGATAAATCAATTAAGTTAGAAGAGAGATTTATTTATATGATGAAAAATCTTTTTGTAATTATTTTTTCTATGTTTTCTTTTGTTATTTTTTCTCTTGATTTTATAACATCTGATGGTGAAACAGATCCTCTCCCTTGTGGTATAGATACTTCTGATGATCCTGCTCTTTGGTATAATAAAAGCAATCCCGAATCATCTCTTATTTTAGGCACTAACAAAATCAAAGGTGGGGAAGGAGGCCTGGGCGTTTATTCACTGGAAGGAAAAGAGATCTCTTACTTTAAAGTAGGCCGACTCAACAATGTTGATATTCACGGCAATTTTGCCTTGGCCAGCAATCGTGATAATGATTCTATTTCAGTTTTTCACATAAATGAAAGATATGGCGTCTCTTATAAAAAAGATATTTCCTTGCCTGTCTCACCTTATGGTTTATGTGTTCATAGAGACAATCTTTTATTACCTCTGCAAAATGGAACAATTTTGCAATACAAAATAAAATTATCTACAAAAAAGCAGGAGATGTCTTTTGTCTCTGTCATTGACTTAAAAAAAGAAGTCTCAATTCAAGATGATGTATTAATTAAAGAGCGAGTTTATAAAGAACTTAAAGCAGAAGATGAACTTCATCGCTTAGAAGAAAAAATGAAAGAGCGCTTTCAGTTAGAGGCCTGTGTTTCTGATAAAGAAAAAGATGAGGCCTATGTGGCCATGGAAAAAATGGGAATTTT
>CALDHR010000024.1 GCA_937898585.1 uncultured Oligoflexia bacterium | reverse complement strand
CTGGAAAACCTACAATGACAGAAGTTCGAATTTTAATAGCGGGAATTTTCTCTCGCAGTCTTTTTACTTTTTGAATAATAAGATCACCTGTCACTTTCCGGTTCATTCTCTTTAAAACGCTATCGGAGAAATGTTGAATGGGCATATCTAAATAACGACAAATTTTTTCATTTTTACTCATAAAATCCATTAGCTCTTCTGAAAGATCATCTGGATAGAGATAAAAAGGACGAATCCAAGAGGCCCCTTCCACTTGAGAGAGTCCTTGAAATAAAGAAAGGAGTGTATTTGTTTCATCTAAATCACTTCCGTAATCAGAGAGATCTTGTGAAATTAAATTGAGTTCTTTAACGCCTGTGCTCACCAAGTTTTTTGCTTCTTCTACTAAAGAGGCAACAGAGCGAGAACGAAGCTTCCCGCGAAGAGTGGGGATAATGCAAAAAGTACAGTTGCGGTTACATCCCTCTGAAACTTTGAGATAGGCCATATAAAAAGGCGAGGTATTAACGCGAGGATCAAATTCTGTGTGAATAAATTTAGGGATCTCAACAAAAGATTTTTTTTCAAGGGCCCCCTCTTCTAAGGCCTTTAAGAGTTTGGCAACGCGGTGATATTCACCTGTTCCAATGAAAAGATCTACTTCAGGAAGCTCCTTTTCTAGCTCGCCTGAATAACGCTGGGCCATACAGCCTGACATGACAAGGGCCTTACAAACACCTTCTTCTTTATAGTTTGCTAATTCCAAAATAGTGCTGATGGATTCTTCTTTGGCGGCCTCAATAAAAGAGCACGTATTCACAATAATCACATCGGCCATCTCTGGTTCATGAACAACTTTAAGGCCTTCCTTACTCAAAATTCCCAGCATGACTTGAGAGTCTACTAAGTTTTTTGAACAGCCAAGAGAAGCAAAATAAAGGTTTTTTTGTTGAGTTGCCATTGTCATAAATTACATATCCTTAAAACGAAAAGTAAGCAGGAGACAAGATGGCCAAGAAGAAAAAAATTAGCAATAGAAATTAAAGTTAGTAAATAGTTTTTGTGTTTTCGGGTGCTTCAAAGTGAAAAAAAGAGCTTTTTAAATTTGTAAGTTCTTTAAAACTCTCCACTCTAAAGAGAGTTACTTGTCCATCTGTACGACTTAGCTGAATGGTTCGAAGCTGGGAAGGAAGTCTTTTTTTGTCTTTAAAAGTTAATTTGGCCCAATTAAGAGCGAATTTTTCTTTGAGAGGAGAGAAAAAAGTAAGGTTTAGCGTATGCCCCTTTTCAATTTTAAGCTCTGCATGCTCCAAACGAAGGGAAGGATCTTCTAACTGTTTTCGCAGAATTTCAAAGACGGCCACAAAAGGGGATTCTTCTCCTCCTTGAGAAATCATCAGTTGGTGTTTTTCTCCTTCAATAAAGGCAGGAGTAAAGCGCCATCTTTTTTCCCCATTTTGCACATACGTCATCCGCCTTGTTTGAGGGGCCGTAATGATAAAATAGAGAAACTCTGGTGCCATATAGGTCATTTTTCCTTCAACTTTTGTCTCTTCCTCGGCCACAAGAGACTCAAAGACCTGAGTTAAGTGCATCTCAAAGGCCCTTGGAAAAGAAAAAAGAACTTCTTGCTGAAGTAAGAAAAATAAAAAAAAGACTTTTTTCATTTAAGAAACCATCCCTTGTGTTGCCTGTTCTTCTTTCACATGGTCTTTAATTTTAACAGAGACAACTTTAGAGACTCCAGGCTCTGGCATAGTAATGCCATAAATAGAGTTATTGAGCTCCATGGTCTTTTTATTATGAGTAATAAGGATAAATTGACAGTCTCTTCCCATTAGATGAAGAAGTTCATTAAAACGCTCCACGTTTGCATCATCAAGAGGAGCATCCACCTCATCGAGAAGAGAAAAAGGAGAGGGGCGATAGAGAAAGATAGAGAAAATTAAGGCCACTGCCGTCATGGCCTTTTCTCCTCCCGACATTAAATTAATAGATTGCATTTTTTTACCAGGAGGGCTGGCCATAATATCAATCCCACACTCATTAGAATCTAAATCTCCCGTTAATTTTAGTTGAGCACTCCCTCCCATAAAGAGGATAGGAAAAACTTTACTAAAGCGAAGATTCACTTCTTCATAGGCCTCATTAAATTTAATTTTTGATTTTTCATCAATAAGTCTGATGGCCTCGTTGAGATTTTCCATCGAACCTCTTAGCTCTTCTTCTTGTCCTTCTAAAAAATCCATCCGCTCTTTTACGCGATCATAATCATCAATGGCCATATAGTTAATTTCACCAAGGGCGGAAAGCTCTTTTTTGTAGCGTTTCAATCTTTCTTTTAATTCCACAAGATCCTTGCCATAGCGACGTGTAAATTTAAATTCTTCAAAGATTATTTCTTTCTCTTTTCCTTCATCATCGAGTTGAAGATAAAGTGAATCATCATCTTTCCAATCTTCATAAAGAAGTGATATTTTTTCAATTTCATCTTTCATTGATTGGCGAACATTAACTTGATAAACTTCTAGAGAGTTCTTAAAGACTAAAAATTCTTCTTCTTTAATTTGATGCATTTTTAATTGTAATGCCACTATCTCTTTTTCAAACTTTGAAAGATCCGAGCTATAGCTCTTAAGTAATTTATCAGAATCTCCCAATTGAATCATTACTTCATTATAACCATCTTCGAGGAGAGAGAGTTTAACTGTAGAAGTCTCGAGTGTTTCATTGAGAGAAAAATTATCTTTCTTTAACTCATCGATTTCAATTTTCCGCTGCATTAATTCTTCTTGAAAAGAATCGCAAAATTCTTGATTTTCTTCAAAGCGATTCAGAAGCTTTTCTTTTTCTTGCAGAATATTTTTATGTTGTTTTTCTAACAAGAGAAGACCTTCTCTGGTATTCTTTAAATTCATCTCCAAAATAAGCTTTTTTTCTTTCATCTCACTAAAAAGATGAGACATTTTTTCAATCTCTTCATGAAGAAAAACCTTCTTTTCTTCAAAGAGATCTTTTTTAATCACTTGCTCTTGGAGTTCAATTTCTTTTTTTTCTTTTTCAGAAAAACGCTGTGCTCTTAAAAGAGAGGCCTCTTCCATCTTTTGTTGAAGAACTCTCTTGCGTGCCTTTGGAGTCTCTACTAAATCTTTTGTATGATGAAGAGTTGTCTCTAAAGAGGCCATTTGAATACTAAGTTCATTTTTCTTTTTTTCTTGAAGAGAAAGTTGATCTTGAATATCTAGGTGAATCCGCTCTTCTTTATGATATTCTTCTTTCTTTTTTACCAGCTCTTCATCAAAGGTTTTCAACTCTTCCTTCATAGAAGACAGGATCATTTTACGACCAACGGCCGTCTCTGATATTTCAATATTTTTAGGCAAAGAAAGGTAGAGTACAACTCCTTCTAAGTTGAGAAAAAGAAAAGTTCCGCTTTTATCAATAAGCAGTGCTGCATTCGTCTTAGCAAAAAATTCATGTGCTTGCTGGCGAGAGATATTTTCTCCTATAAAGAAATGATAAAAAAATGCTTCCAGTTTCTGCTGAGGCAAGCTCTCTTCATTTCTTGTTCGAAGGATAGAGCTCATTGAAACAAAACAATTATCTGAAACGACTTTCTCTCTATCTTCCTTTCTATTCTCTAAAAGAGATAAAAGACCAAAGGAAGGGGCCTTTGATAAATCTTCTTGAAAAAAATGCTCTTCTTCTCTTTCGAGAAAAGTTAAGGGAACATTTAAAAAACTCAGTGATCCATTTACAGCATTCAAATAAACATCAGAACATTCCACCATACTTTCAATACTGCAAAGATTACCTTGTTCATCAGCAAATATTTTAAAATCATCGGGTAAAAAAAGTTTTTTATTTTCAATTTCTTCAAGAGATTTAATTTGTGTTCGAAGAAACAGCTGTTTTTCTTCTAACATTTTCAGTTCAGTAGAAATCTCTTGAAATGTTGTTTGACTCTCTTTTAGACGACTTTCCAAAGATTCAATAATCTCTCTACTTTTTGTCTTTTGAAGTTCAAGATCTTGCTGCTGAAGAGAAATCTTTTTAAGATCATCATGGTATTTTAAATCTTCTCTTTCAATTTTCTCCAACTCTCCTTGGTATTCATCGAGGCGAGTTGATAAATCTTCATAGTCACGATCTAAAACAAAGATTTTTTGCTGCAAGTCCTTATTTTCTTTTTCAATAAGAAGATCATCTTTTTTCAAGCTTTCTTGTTGTCTCTTCAAATCTCTCAATACTTCTTCATCCACGAGAGGTGCTTCAAGCAAGAAACCAATTTCTTCTTCAAGAGAAGAGACCTCTTCTTCTTTTTCCATACATTGCCCAGAAGATTCTTCAAGGCGCGATTCTAATTCTTCTTGTTGCTCTTCAATATTTGAGAGCTCTTGCTGACGCTGCTTAAAACTTTTTTCCTTATCTTCAATGCTCTTATCTAATAAACGAAGACGCTCTTCCTTCGCGGCCAACTGCTTTGAAAGCTCTAACTTTAAAGACCTCGCCTGCTGAAGAGCAGCTTCAAGCTCACTTTTTTTAAGTAACTCTGTCTCACACTCTGTTTCAAGGTTAACTTTTTTTAATTGAACTTCTTGAGATTTTTTTTCCAGCACTTCTTTTTCTTCAAAAGAAGAGATCCATTTCGTCAAAAGATCAAATTCTCGATGTGCTTCAAGGGTAAGATCAGACTTTTTAATTTTTTCCTTTAAGTCTCTGGCCTTCAACGCTTTTTCTGCTTGATGACTTAAGATTTTTAGCTGCTTACCGACCTCTTGCTTCAAGTCTACAACTTTACTTAAATTATCCTGCGCCCTATCTAGTTTTTTAACAGATTCTTTTTTGCGTACTTTAAATTTTGTAATCCCGGCCACTTCTTCAATTATTGTCCTTCTCTCTTCAGGTTTGGCCTGGATAAGTTTATTAATCTCCCCTTGAGCAATAATAGAATAAGACTTGGCGCCTGCTCCCGTATCCATAAATATTTCTTGGATATCTTTTAAGCGGCAGATGACACCATTAATGCGATACTCTGTTTCTCCATCGCGATAGAGTTTTCGCGTAAGCTGAATATCCGTAGGGGAGACTATTTTATCTAAAATATGAATATGCTTGCCTTCTTCATTACTTAAGACCAGCGTCACTTCAGCAAAAGAGGCAGGGGGGAATTTGCTCGTACCTGAAAAAATCACATCCTTCATGCTATTCCCACGAAGGTGCTTTGCTGATTGTTCACCCATGACCCAAAAAAGGGCATCGACGATATTAGATTTCCCGCAACCATTGGGCCCAATGATGCCGGTTATTCCTTCATCAAACTCGATGGTGGTTCTATCTTTAAATGATTTAAATCCTTGAATTAGAAGACGTTGTAATCTCACGCGATAAACTCCAGACTATTTTAGACCAATGGTTATGATCATTTTTTCACAGAAAGGACCCATCTATCAAAACAAAAAAGGCCCTTGAAAAAAAGCAATTGAGCTTTTTTCCAAAGACCATTTTTAACGTTAAATTAAAAGAAAAACTTAGTAAAAAATAAGGACTACCAGCTTGCTTTTGTTACGCCTGGAAGCATTCCGCGATGCGCAAGGCTTCTGAAGGCAATGCGGCTAAGCATAAAGTCGCTATAGTTTCCTCTTGGACGACCTGACAAAGCGCATCTATTTCTGATACGTGTAGGGCAAGAATTTTTAGGAAGTTTTTGCATGGCGATAGTGGCATCCCATTTTTCTTCATCCGATGCCGTCATAGAACTAATTACTTTTTTTAATTCTGTTCTTTTCGCCATGAACTTAGCTGAAAGTTTGCGTCTTCTATCGTTTTTCTCTATGGAGGCCTTTCGCGCCATCTCACCTTCTCCTGGTTGGTTTTTGTTATTTTTGAGTTGCCTTTTACAAAGGGTTGCAATATAAACTCTCCCCAGGTCAATTTCAAGGATTAACTTAACATTCCGCTACAGAAAATTGATAAACGAATAAATTTTATTGAAGAAATATTTGAGGAGCGTCTACCATGGCCAAAAAAAGCAAAGGAAATAGAGTTACTGTGACTCTAGAATGCACTGAAGCAAGAAAAGAGAAAAAAACTCCTTCTCGCTACACAACTGAAAAAAACAAAAAAAATACTCCTGATCGAATGGAATTGAAAAAGTACAATCCTTTCCTCAGAAAATACACAGTTCACAAAGAAATTAAGTAATTTTTTTTTACTTGGGTGGTGGTTATGGCCAGTCTAAAAGATCAGCTCGTTAAACTGGGATTTAAATCGACGGTCCCGGCCTCCAAAAGGCCAAGACCTGAAACTAAGACTCCTACTCCTCCACCTAAGAAAGTAGAAAGACGACCTGCCCCGCCGCAGGATAAAGCATCTTCTCCTTCAGGAAATTATTTTCAATTGCCTAAACATCAGGTCACTTTCTGTGATGCCTGTCAGTCTACTTTTCCCGACGTAGAGTTTTATGATCACCGCAATAGGCTTCTTCAAGCGCGATGGGTATGTGTTCGCTGTGCTGATACCCATAAAATTCACGACGATTGCCGTATGACAATGCAGAGCGACTTTGCCAAAAAAGGTCACTTTAGACGCGAATATGGCCCTACTCACAAACGCCTTAAAAATCCTATGCGCTAATTGATTCAACTTTTTTACCTTTGAGACGAAGAGTCTTTATCATTAATGACTTTTCCCTAAGGTGAGCCTTTATGTTGATCAAAATCATCAGGGTTTTAGGCCCTATTTTTATCTCCCTTATCTCCATTGCTGCTGTATTTGTCCTTCAATTTCACAATCTTCTCTATGACAGTGGATTTTCTGGCCCTATCACGGCCAAAATTATCTCCCTGCCAACTATTCTAGAAGATCAATTCTATGACTTTCGAATGAAAATGAACCTTAGTGGGCAAAAAGAAGAGCGCCTTGTCTTAGCTGATATTGACGAAGATTCTATCAAATCCATTGGCCGCTTTCCTTGGTCACGCACTGTTTGGGCCAAACTTTTAGATAAACTCTCCCTTTATAAGGCCAAAGTTGTCGCTTTTGACGTGGTTCTCTCTGAGTCTGAACGCAGTTATGAAGGCCAAAACCCTGATGATGATCTTGCCAAGGCCATCACTCGCTTTGGGGAAAACGGAGGAAAGGTAATTTTGCCTTACTCTCTTACTTCTACTTACTCCTATGATGATGAAATTTCTTTTAAGGAACTGCCCGAAGAAATGTACAATTTCATTTTGGACACTAAAATGGCCGGAGAAAGAGGAATAATTCCTAGCCGAATATCTAATTCTACTTTTCCTATTGATAAGCTCAAGGATAAGGCCCAGGGACTCTCTTATATTGGTGCTGTGGAAGATCCAGATGGACTTTTTCGTCACTATCAACTTATTGCCAATATCGATACCCTCTACTTTCCTTCCTACTCATTGCAGGCCTATGAGTTTTTTACAGATGATAAAACCAGTACATCTATCAATAGCTCAGGAGAGGCCATTGTTCATAGCAAGACAGGAGATCTTGAACTCAATTATAAAGGAGAGACAAAAGTTCGCTGGATTGGAGGGCGAGAGTCATTTCCTGCTGTTAGCATTGATAAAATTCTTCAGAGTAACCCTGAAACAGATACTGAAATGCGAAAACTTTTAGAAGAAAAACTTATTTTTGTAGGGCCCACAGCTTTTGGCGCACATGATCTTCGTCATACTCCTGTTGATCATAAGCTCCCCGGGGTCTATTTTCACATGAATATGACAAATATGCTCCTTAATGGTCATTTTTTTCAAAGCATTTCCAACTCTATTTATTGGTCATGGGGGCTACTTCTTTGCATCACTATTTTCATGGTCCTTATTGGACTTATGCATAATGCGATCCTAGAGCTATTACTCACCATTTTGGCCTCGGCCATACTCTTTGCTGTAGACTACTATTATTTTATTCCCAATGGTCATCAGGTGGCCCTTTTCTTTTTACTTTTTTGTCTTCTTGGAACTTACTCTTTTAATACGATGTTTAACTTTTATCTTTCCTCGAAAGATAAACAGTTTTTAAAAAATGCTTTTGGTAACTACATCTCCCCAGAACTTATCGATGAGATGTATAAATCAGGAAAACACCCTACCCTCGGCGGGGATGTTGGTGTGCGAACTGCTTTTTTTACAGACATACAAGGATTTTCTAGTTTTTCAGAAAAATTATCCGCTACAAAACTCGTAGCACTCCTCAATGAATATCTCACGGCCATGACTGATCTTCTTCTCTCTGAAAAAGGGACTCTCGATAAATATGAAGGAGATGCCATTATTGCTTTTTTTGGAGCACCTCTCCCTCTGGAAGATCATGCTGAGCGAGCGTGTCGAACCGCCATTAAGATGCAAAAATCTCTTTTAGAACTTCGCAAAAAATGGGTAAGCGAAGAAGGAAAATGGCCCACTATCGTACACGATATGCGAATGCGTATAGGTATTAACTCTGGTGAAATTGTCACAGGTAACATGGGATCTAAATCAAGAATGAACTACACTATGATGGGTGACAGCGTGAACTTATCGGCCCGTCTTGAATCATCGGCCAAACAATACGGAATTTTTAATCATATCTCCCTTGCCACACTAGAGCTTGCTGATAAGGATAGACAAATTTTTCTTGCAAGAAAACTTGATAAAATACGCGTAGTGGGAAAAAGCGAGCCTGTTATTACCTATGAATTAATGGATATAAAAAGTGAGGCCAGTGAAAATCTTCTTATGCTACACAAAACCTTTGAAGAGGCCCTTGCTCTTTTTGAAAGAAAAGAATTTGAAGAGGCAGAAAAAAAATTTAATGAATCGCTTCAATTAGAATTTCAACGCTTTCCAGAGCTTAAAGAAAAACCCAATCCTTCAAAAATCTATCTAGCACGTTGCCAAGAATTTAGAAAAAATCCTCCAGAAGAAAACTGGGATGGTGTTTTTGATCTTTTAGAAAAATAACGATAGAATGCATTTTTAATTTTTCTAAAAACTAACAGGAATATTCAGAGCGCCTATGAATGTAAATATGAAGATGCGCTTTTTGCCTATTTTCTTTTTCCTCCTTTTTATTTTTTTTCTCAGTATCGGCCTCAATAATGGTTTTCATTTTAATTGCTTTAATTCAAATGATTTAGGTATTTACGGTCAGGCCATTACAAAGATTAGTAAACTTCAAGAGTTTAATCCTTATTTAACTATTCGCGAAGTAAAACTCTTTAATGATCATTTTGATCCTATTTTATGGCCAGTAACACTTCTTTTAAATATGACAAGAAGTACTTCTTATTTTTATCTCCTCGATCTCTTTTTTTTCTCCATTACCTTTTTCTTTTTAGTTTTTTCTCTCGCAAAAAAAAATGCCTTTTTTATTTTATTCTTTCTTATCTCTCAAAAGGCCATTTGGTATGCTCTTCTTTTTCCTATTCATCCCACGACATGGGCCATGCTTCCGATGCTCTTACTGACTATTTCCATTACAAAAGAAAATCAATTTTCTATTTTTCTTAGCTCACTTTTTTTACTCTCTTTTAGAGAAGAGTTTATCTTTCCTATCTTTGCACTCTCTTTTTTTTATCTTCTCACAAAGAAATTAAAACTCTTCAGTGCTCTTTTTTTCACTAGTCTTCTATGGGGATTTTTTGTCTTTAAGGGAAGGTCTTTCTTATGGGGGGAGACAATCTCTTATGGATCACAACTTCTTACTCCCTTTCTTCATTCTCCTCTTTCGGCCATCAAAGATCTCTTACAAAAAACTAACATGGCCATATTTCAACTTTTTTTTCCTTTTCTTTTTTTTCTTCTAAAAAACAGCAAAGATCTTTTTCGCTCTTCTCATACATTGGCCTTTTTATTTTTATTTGCTCCCCTTTTATTGATTCGTTTTTTATCGTGGCAGTGGGGTTTTCACTATAGCGCTCTTTTTATTCCAAGCTTCATCTATCTTTTGTGTAAATATGATCCCCCAAAAAGAAATTTCCTTCTTTTTTTCATCACAACATCTTTTCTTTTTTCTCTTTCTCAAATCAAAAAGGCCTCTTTCCTCTTTTCAAAAGAAGAGAAAGCACTGAGCTGTTCGTTTTCAAAGATCAAAGAAAAAGAAACAGAGGAAGTTCTTTCGCTCATTAAGAAGAGGGCCAACAACAATGAAGAAATTTTTGCCACAGGGGGGATTGTTCCTCAATTACAGCTCATCGCCCCCCAGCTTAATCATCTACTTGCTCCCCATTCAACAAAAGAAGAAATAGATATTCTTATTTTAGAAATAAATAAAAGTGGTGATACATGGCCAATGAGTTACTTGGACCTGAAAAAAACAAAAGAGTGGTTAGAAACGCTGCATCTAACCACTCTCTATGAAGGAAACTATTATTTTATCGTGGAAGGCAAATTAAAAATGAGAGATCTTAGAGAACATTTGTCTTCTCAACCATAAGATCGAGAACTTTTTCTCTTTTTTTGCGGTATTCCAACTCAAACTTTTTTTCATTATTAGAGTTAAAGAAACTCTCAACTTCTTCTTTGCTCTTACCTGACTGGAGTGCCACAAGATTCATGAGATCTTTTACATCATCTTCAGAGACCTCTACTTTCCAATCTTCAATTAATTGATTGAGAAGAATCTCATTATGAACATTGGTAGCTGCTTCTGCTTTCATTCCTTCGAGATATTTATTTTCTTTTAAATCTGGATTAATTCCAAATCGCTTGGCCATTTGAACAAATTGCTCAACGGAGTTCTGATACTCTTGCTCTACAAGTGATTTAGGAACATCGCAGGCAATCTCTTCTCTCATCATTTCAAAGATTTTCTTTAAATGCTCTTCTTTAAAGCGATTTTTCGCAGCTACTTCTAATTCTTCTTTTGTTTTATTATTAAGTTCTTCCATAGAAGAAACCTGAAATTCTGCCGTTAATTCTTCTGCTGTAAGTTCTGGAATTTCTTGAACTTTTACTTCAAGGATTTGCGCCTCAACAGAACGCTCTTTTGCACTTTCATTTTCTTTAAAAGAAAAAGTCTTTTTATCATTGAGTTTTAAAGAAAGAATTTCTTGCCCTAAATTAAAGTCTGACTGCTCAGATCCGGCCACAACTTCAGCTTCATCTTCAAAAGAAGCGATGCTTTCGTCCTCAGGGACAGAAACATGAAACTTTACTAAAACTTTATCATTATTCGCAATCACATGGTTAGAATCAGCTTCTTTATAAATAGCATGTTTGCTTAACTTTCCCTTAACTGCATTTTCTAGCTCTTCTTTAGAGACTTCTACTGCTTTATAGGCATCAAATTTTTTACTGGAAAGATAATCTTCTGCAATGACAACAGTGGGAACAATTTCAACAACGGCCTCAAAATGAATTTTTTCTTTTGGTTTATAATCAAGATCTGCAATCATCGGAGCATGAAGAGGACGGATTTTTTCTGCTTCAAAAACATCAAAGCACTTCTCTGAAATAAAACGCTCGAGGGCCTTTGATTCGGCCTCTTGACCATAGATTTTCGCTACAAGAGATAGGGGGGCCTTCCCTTTTCTAAAACCTTTAAGCTGCGCCTCTTTTGATTTTTTTTGTAGTTCAATGCCAATTTCATTTGAGATGAAATCACCTTCAAAAGTACAGATAATTTTTTTTGTGCAAGAATTCACATCTTCAATTCGGTGAGACATAAAGGGGGGTCCTTTCATAGTAAATAGTAATAGATTATTGTAAATAAAAATTTTTTA
>CALDHR010000023.1 GCA_937898585.1 uncultured Oligoflexia bacterium | reverse complement strand
GAGACTATTCCTCATCTTTTAGAAGTATTAAAAAGTAAAGTCGGCGAAATCTCTTCTGTTCGTTTCGAAGAGTTTATGGATGATGAGAAAGAAGGCGTTGTAATCGAGTCAAAGGCCTCTATTTGTGATGCTTCTTACGAAGCACTTTATGGAATCATTGATGAGATTTTTGATAAGGCCCATGAAGTAGAAGAGGCGCAAAATGCTTAATGCAGGAAAACCTCTTGAATGGAATTTTCTTAATCGTGAAATAGAGAGAAGAGTTCCCTATAAAAGAATAGGGCGTATTATATCGGGAAAAGGAGGACTCTACGAAGTTCGCCTCCCCTCTGCCGTTATCGGATCAGAAGTTGAATTTATTACAGAGAGAAATAATAGAAGTCTAGGAGAAGTTGTCTCCCTTAAAGACAGTGAATCTATTTTGGTGATGCCCTACGAAGAACTTCAAGACATTAACTCAAAGACAGAAGTTTCTTTAAAAGAAAAAATATCAACTCTGAAAGTTTCGGAGAATATTCTAGGACGCATTCTCGATGCTCACGGCAGGCCTCTTGATGATAAAGGCCCTTTACTAGGCCCCTTTCGTGAAATGCCTCTAATGGGAAAAATCACTAATCCTCTTGATCGACCTCCTATCGACTCCATCTTGGATACAGGAGTAAGTTCCATAAATGCCTTTATGAGTATTGGGAAAGGTCAAAGAATGGCCATTATGGCCGGACCAGGTGTGGGAAAATCAGTCCTTTTGGGAATGATTGCCCGTAATACAAAAGTGGATGTGAATGTTATTGCTCTTGTGGGAGAGAGAGGGCGTGAGGTTTTAGAATTTGTTAAAAATGATCTAGGCGAAGAAGGGTTAAAAAAATCTGTTATTGTGGTGGCCACCAGTGATTCTTCTGCACTCCTCAGAATGAAAGCGGCCTATACTGCTTGCACCATTGCTGAATATTTTCGCGATAAAAATAATGATGTTCTCTTTATGATGGATTCTGTCTCTCGCTTTGCTTTTGCTCATCGTGAAATTGCCTTGGCCACGGGTGAACCTCCAGGACAAAAAGGTTATGCTCCTAGTATTTTTCATAAACTTCCCACTATTTTAGAGCGTGCAGGAACAAAGAAGGGCGCTGGGTCTATTACAGGAATTTATACTGTTTTAGTGGAAGGGGGCGATTTTGATGAACCCATCAGCGATGCCATTAGGGCCATTTCAGATGGGCATCTTATTTTAAGTAGAGAACTTGCAGCAAAAAATCATTACCCTGCGATCGATATTCTTAATTCTATTTCGCGCTTAATGTTTAAAGTTGTAAGTAAAGAACATAGAATTATCGCCAACTATCTTCGTGAGCTTTATGCCGCCTATAAAGAATCAGAAGATCTCATTAATGTTGGTGCTTATGTGAAAGGAACAAATATAAAAGTTGATAAGGCCCTCCTGATCCGTGATGAACTAGAACAGTTTTTAAAACAAGAGGTAGAGGAATCTATCACGAATGAAGTCGTCTATGATCGAATGGTGGAGATTGCTAGACTTGCAGAGAAGATAAATGAGTGAGCTGAATAAAAAGAAGTTTTCTTTTAAAGGGGCCGCGCTCTTAAAATTAAAAGAGTTCATGGAGGAAAAAAAGAAAATTGAACTAGGAAAAGTTGTTCAAGAACTCTATAGCTTAGATGAGAAAATTGATGAGATGAAAAATAATTTAAATAAAACATTTGAAATTAAAAATTCTTTTTTGAAGGAAGGTGTTGAAGGCCGGGTTGCCCGTTACTTTCCAGAAGTGAGTCTTGGTATTAGAGAAAGACTTAAGATAATGCAAAAAGAAAAA
>CALDHR010000022.1 GCA_937898585.1 uncultured Oligoflexia bacterium | reverse complement strand
TTTGTCATCAGCTCTTAAAGTAGGATGGCCCTTGAAAGAAAAGCACAAACATATTGGCGAAAAAAGTAGTCAGGAAATCTACCAAGACCTTCTCAAAGAAACCAATGCTATTGGAGGACAATATTATGACTTCTCCCAACAACAAGCATTCAAAGTTAACCTTATCGCTGACAACAGCATGGAAACGGCCCTCTTTAAACCCATCCCTCATAAAACTGGAGAATATTGGGCCCACCCCAATACTATCAAAGCAGTAAAACCCGACTTATTTGTAACAGATAATGAAATGAGCGACTATGAACAGCTCTACACCTGCTCTTCTTGTAAAAAAACTATCGACCTACAGTTCTGGAAGAATTGCCCTCATTGCAATGAACCCTTTTCCCTGAAAAAATGAGGAAATGAGCTTTCTTCAAAAATACTACACTTTCAAAGAACTTTTTCATGAACACCAAGACACTTTGGACGATCTCTTTTTAAATGAAGTTCCCTCCACCTATTTTCTCAACAAGAGACAAGAACTCCTCGATCACTCTCAAAAAAATATCTATTACCTAAAACTTAAAGAACAAAGCAATATCCCCTCTGCTTTCTTTCAGTTCTCTCTTGAAGAACAAAACATGAAACCCCTCCTTGGGCGAAAAGAAGTCTTTATGAATAGACTCTTTAATTACCCCAATGTCCTCAAAACACTGAGGGCCCAAAGCTATGGTCAAAAAGGAATGGGAGTTCTGGCCAAAAACAATGATGATATTTTAAACATTGAACGCCAGATGCAAGAAATTATTAAAGAAGAATCCATTCAAGAAAAAGTTCATTTTTCCACCTATGATATTCATGACATTGACTGGAAAGATGAAAAAATTATTGAAGATGGTCTTGGTAGTAGACTCCTACCCATCAAAAAAGAATTTCATAGCTATGAAAATTACCTCAACTCTCTTAGCGAAAAAGTCGTTCATGACGTTAAAAATCTCTGGCAAAGAATTTATGATAATAAGAGAGTTCATATTAGAAAATATTCACATGCCAATGAAATCTCACAACACTTGAATTTTTTTATCTGGAATCAAATTATTGGCATTAATAATTACTTAACTCTCACCCAGGAATTTCCTTTTATCTTATTTTCTATTGAAATTGAAAGTTCACCCATTGGCGTTATTTTGTTCTGGGAAAGCGAAGATGGGAAAAAATTATTTTGTGAAATACATTTAGGCCATCACAAAAGAGACCATTTTCTTTATGAATACTCTCTCCAGCACGCTATCATGTTTTTTTATAAACTCAAAAACTACGAAGAACTTCTTTTTATTAATCAAAAATTTGTTCCTTCAGATGTCAATTATTTCGAATCAATTAATCTTCCTTCTGAAAACTTTAGACATATCACTATTAGTTTTCATAAAAAAATTAACAAACTCATTGCCCCTTACAGGATGAGTTTTATTTAACCTCAGTTCGGGATAAACATCGAATTTCTTCGTGTCCTGCAGTCGATCGTCGCTGCGACGTATAGGAAATACGACTCGCTCCTAGCTTCTTTGTCCATTTAAACTTCTCGTTTTTACCAAACTGAGGTGTGGATACTACCAAAGAGGGATACTTAATTCCGAACTCAGGTTATTTAACCGTTGTATTCATATCTTTTAAAATAAGATCTTTGACTTCGTTCACAGGATAAACCAAGAGAGCACTACTGAGATTTGTATCAAGGACATAGACTTTTTTAAGTCCTAAAGATTTCATAAAACCATAAACAAGAAGTTGATTGCTGGCCTGAACATCAGAGAAAGGAGGATCTTTCATTTGATGGTCTTGATATTTGGCAAAAGTTTTTACCAAACCAGAAACATCCTCAATGTTGTAAAAACCAGGAACCTCTTTTTTTAAAGGAACCATGATACTGTTTTTATGCACACCACTAATACCTAAAACAACAACCTCTTTTTTTGCTATTTTCTCTCTAAATCGCTGAGGAATGGCCAAGGCATATTCGCGAGCATAATCAATTGCATAAAAAGCATGATGAAGACCTATCGGATTAGGGGAATTTACTTTTGTGGTATCTTTTTTTTGCAAACTATTAATAATCATTTTTTTAAAAACCACCGACCCTAACTTTCCCTCATAGACTTCAACTCCATTGGTTGAAAAATAATCGGCATCTTTCATGGAGGTAATCTGCATACTGCCACCGCCAATATCCCAAACAAGAAGCTCCTTATCTTCCATCTCGGGTCTTTTAACTTTTTCCTCTAAGGCAACTCGTGCCGCAATGGCCCCCAAATGACCTTCTGTTTTTTGATCAATGAGAAAAACATCTATCCCTAGAATATCTTCCACTTTTTTCAAGGCATCAGACCCATTTTCTGTAAAACGAAAAACTTCTGTGGCCACACCAATAAAACGATCTGTTTTTAAATCTATGGCAATTTTTTTTAACTTTGTTGTCACTGCCGACAACTTATTAATAATCTCCTCCTGAAGAAAAAAAGAAGATCCTCTTTTTATTAAAAAATCTTTAAGTTTTAAAGGAGTTGATTGAGAATAAAGAACTTCTAGAATTTTTCTTTTACAGGTATCGACTTTTGCCACTTTTATTTTTGTCGAACCCGAACCAAAATCAAATGCGGCCCTTGTTTCAATGCAATCCCCTGCTGCAAGAGAAGAACATAGAAAAAGAAAAAAAAAGCAGGATGGCCACTTTGTCACAGAAATCTCCAAATATTTCATGAAC
>CALDHR010000021.1 GCA_937898585.1 uncultured Oligoflexia bacterium | reverse complement strand
GGAGCCTACTAGGAATCGGTGCAATCGTTATTAATATTCAAGAATGGTGGACTATTGATAACCATAAGTTTTTAGCGACTTACTGGATTATTGTTTGTACTTTATCTTGCTATGCAAAAAACACCCTTTATTATTTAAAAAAAAATGCACAAATGCTTATTGGTCTGTGCTTTTTGTTTGCAGCTTCCTGGAAGCTTCTCGGCGGAGAATATTTGAATGGAAAATTTTTTTATTACGAATATTTACTAGATACAAGGTTTCACGATTTTATTGTTTATTGGACGAATCTTACAAGTGAAGAATTAAATGCAAATTACTCTCTTCTTAATGAGATGGAGCAGAGGCCTCACTTGTTTACAGAATATCAATTAATAAATGGAAGTCCTATCGTTTACAAACTTTCTCTCCTTACATCTTACTGGACTATTTTCATAGAAGGTCTTGTGGCCTTTTTATTCTTACTTCCATCAAAAATACGTTTGGCGAGATACCGAGATTTCGCTCTTATTACTTTTATCATCTCCACCTACAGTATTGTTAATGTGCAAGGATTTAATTATATTTTAGTATTGATGGGAATGAGTCAGCAAAAATTTTATTCAAGGAAACTCTTTGCTCTTTATTTATGTGTGCTATGTTGGTCGGAATTGATAGGAATCAATTGGAGCTTGTTTTTATCCCAGTTTGTTTAACTTAATCTTATCTTTTCCACCTTCTAAAATTTCAATGTATGTCTGAGTTACTTTGGCATCGGAGTGATTGAGATAATCTCGCACAAAAAGTAAATCTTTTGTCTGCTCATAGAGATTGGTGGCACAGGCCTTTCGAAAACTATGAGGAGTTAATTCATCTGATGGGCACATAGATTTTCTAAAAATCTTGATAATGCGATTATACATACCGCGAGAAGTAATTTTTGTTCCCATTTTATTTGTAAAGAGATAATCAGAGCTGTGGGCCCGTGTCTTGAGATGAAGGGCCAGAAGTTCAAAAATGAGGTCCGTTTTTTGTGGATAGAGCTTATGAACATAACCTCCCTTGCGCACAAAAGTAATAAGCTGATTGCTGAGATCAAAATTACTTACTTTTAAAGCGCAAATTTCCCCCAGCCTCATCCCTGCATAATACATAAGATGAACAAGTAGGCGGTCTCGAGGAGTGTAGACAAATTCAATAATGGCATCCCAATCTTTCTTTGTGAGAAGTGCCGTATGCTCAACATCCTCATCTTTAAGTTTAACTCCATGAAGCTTAGGCTTTACGGGGTTATTCTCAAAGAGCTTATTGCTATCTTCATTGGCCTGCTTGAGGTAGTCGTAAAAGTTCTTAATGGCCGAAAGATGGCGACGTCTCGATGAGACGGCCAAGGCCTTTGCTCGAAGCTGAGCGAGCATTTCAGGCGGGGAGTTTGATTCTTTACTGAAAAGTCTAAGGATAAAGGTGGTTATTTTAGCGGATATTCTTGTTCTTGCATCATCGTTAATAGTAGAAGGAGATCCTTCACCAGAGGAGAGAAAATTTTTATAATCAGAGATCACAGAAGCATTGGCCTTATTGAGGTTTATTTTGGGATAATAGACTTCAAACCAGGCAATAAATTTTATTAAGTCGGCGCGATAATTAATAATTGTGTGATTAGATCTATTAGAGATAAGGCAGTTATTTAGAAAGCTATCAAGCCATTCTTGGTGTTTTTTTTTAAGAGAGGACATCTCTCTATTTTAACAAAAAAAGGGAGAAAGCTCTCCCTTTTTTAAGATAATAATTTTTTAGCGATTAATGCTAATGGCCTTATTTACATTCTTCCAGTTAACTTTTGTTGTAAGTGATGGAAACGTCACAATACTTTCTGGCCATAGACCAACAGTTTCAGAGAAAAATGTTGCCTCAATTTCTGTACCGTCTGAAGCTTCTCCTGAGACATAGCCAGTCTCAACACTTAAAATAGCAGGAAGTCCAGTCCAAGAAAAAAGAGCATCAAAGATAAGACCTGTAGAAACACCTCTCATGTAGGCACCATCAAAATCAGACAAATTGTTATCTCTGCCGATAAAGAAAAGAGTCTTTTTGAGTGAAATAAGCTCTACTGCAAGTCCATGATTGGCAAGGCGACCTTTTACAGCATTTTTAATACGGATTACTTTTCCTGTCTCAGGATGGTTAATCCAGAGGTTGAAATTAGTGCTTTTTGTGAAGTTGTAGAAATAAGTCAAGTTTGGTCTCCAGCGTCCAATAAGAACTCCGCGAATTCTAACATCCCCATTTTCATCTCTACCAAATCGACTGGCAACTTTATTGATAATTTTTGAAGCTCCCTGACTACTTAAGCTTAGATTTTCTTTGAGAACATTCTGAATGTCTTTTTCAGAAAATCCCTCAGCAAAAAGAGTGGCCGTGAAGAGCATAAAAAATAAAACCGTCATTTTTTTCATCATTAGATTGTCCTTTTGTTTGTCTAATAAATACTTCTTGTTAATAACGCAATAAGGGATAAAGGGGAAACTAAGCTCTTTTTTGAAGCCATATAACTTCCTATAATTTATA
>CALDHR010000020.1 GCA_937898585.1 uncultured Oligoflexia bacterium | reverse complement strand
CATAAAATTAAAGTATTAACGGAATCACTAAAAGAAGAAGATCTCTCTCGCTAAAGGGAAAAACATGAGTTCTGAGAATTCCGCTGATTATAACTTATCAAAACGAAGCTTTCTCAAAGTCCTTCTTTTTGTCTTAACTCCTATTTTCATTGCTTCCTTTGTGGGAGTTCTTCTCATTATTTATGTGAGTATTGATCTTCCTTCCGTGGATGTATTGCACAACTATGAGCCGGCCCTTCCGACAGAAATTATCTCTGAAGATGGCGAAGTTCTCTTGAGTGTGGGGCGAGAAAAGCGAGACCTTGTGGAGTTTCATGAAATTCCCTCAACGGTGGTTAATGCTTTTTTGGCCGCCGAAGATGCAAATTTTTATGAACATAGAGGCATTGATCTCTTTGGCATTTTTCGCGCTTTAGTGGCCGATATTAAGGCCGGAAAAATTGTGCAAGGGGGAAGTACCATCACACAGCAGGTGGCAAAAATTCTGCTCCTCTACAATGAAAAATCTATTTTGCGCAAAATTAAAGATGTCATTCTCGCTATTCAAATAGAGCAAAAATTTTCTAAAGAAGAAATTCTCTATCTCTATCTCAATCATGTCTATCTTGGTGGTGGCTATTACGGTATAAAATCTGCCTTTAGAGGTTATTTTGATAAAGATCTCTCTGAAGCAACGCCAGCAGAAAGCGCTCTTGTTGCAGGACTTCTGGCCGCTCCCGGGCGCTATAGTCCTTACAATCAATCTAAAAGTGCTCGCACACGTCAACTCTATGTTCTCAAGCAAATGTATGAAAAAGAGATGATTACAAAAGAGCAATATGTTGAGGCCAAAGAAAAACCCATCATGATTCGCATTAGGCGCTCTCATGAAATGAAGGCCGGCCATTTTACCGACTGGATTCGCCAACGGTTGATTGGGGAAGTGGGAGAAGATAAGTTCCTCACTTCAGGCTACAGGGTTTTGACGACACTTAACTGGAAATTACAAAAACAAGCTGAAGAAGAATTGCTGAAAGGACTGCGCACCATCGATGAAAGACAAGGTTATGGTGGCCCTTTAAAGCAACTTAAAACAAATGAAGAAATTGAAAAGTTCGTTTGGCAAAAAAGAGATGAGCTTCTTCATGTCAACTCTCACTATTTTCTTTTGGATGAATCAGGGGAAAAAATGTATGAGCATTCTCTTCAGCGACATCAAGCACCTAAAAAGAATTATATTAATAAGCAAAAACATTTAGTGGAAGGACACTACGGTGATCATTTTATTTTAAGTTTTTTAGAAAAAAATCAACTCCATGAAGTTGTTGTTAGAGAAGTCAATGATGAATTAGGCCTCGTCTTTTTTGATTTGGCCGGTATCCCTGGATTTATTCCTGCTCAATATTTTAAGTGGGCCAAAAAGCGCTCTTATAATGAGAACTACTATGTAGGAGGGACACTCACTCGGCCTTCTTCTATGATTAAAGCAGGAGATGTTGTTCAAATTGAACTCATAGAAAAAGAGGCCAAACTAGCACGCTATCTTTCACGCGATAAAACAAAGCAACTGGTCTCCTCTGTTCGAGACTCTTCGCCTTATCAGCAATCCAGCTACCTTGTGGGAATTCTTCGTCAACCTCTCGAGATTGAGGGGGCCGTTCTTGTTATTGAAAATAAAACGGGAAAAATTCTTTCCATGGTGGGAGGAAAAGATTTTCAAATTTCACAGTTTAATCGCGCTATTCAATCCATGAGGCAAACAGGTTCTGCGTTTAAACCTTTTGTCTATGCCAGCGCTCTTGAAAAAGGCTTCAAGCTTAGTGATATCATTATGGATTCCCCTGAGGCCATGGTGGGAATGGAAGGAGGTCCTAGTTGGCGTCCTAAAAATTATGACAACAAGTTTATGGGCCCACTGACATTTAGAAAATCCTTTGAGCTCAGCAGAAATATTCCCACCATTAAACTCGCTTCCATTGTGGGGATCTCAGAAATTAAAAGTTTTGTAGGCCGCTTCTTTCCCAGTATGAATATTGAAGATGATTTAACAATGGCCCTGGGCTCTTCTTCCACGACGCTCTTTGAAATGACAAATGCTTATTCTCTCTTTTTTGCGCTGGGAAAATATCGCCCTATGCAATCAGTGATGGAAGTAAAAGACCGTTACTTGGAATCGATCCCTTCAACTCTTCTTGATTCTAAAATCATCTCACAAATTAATCTTGAAGAGATGGATGAAGAAAACCCTTTTTTGCGTAACTTGTCTGAAAATCAAATCTACGATGAGCGTTTGGCCTATTTAATGGTTCAGCTATTTAAGGGTTCTATTCAAGAGGGAACGGGTAAAGCAGCACGAGATCTCTCTCTTAGTATTGGGGGAAAGACGGGAACAACCAGTAGTTATATTGATGCCTGGTATATCGGAGGAAATGGCAAGGTTACTGTGGGTGTTTGGACAGGAATGGATGACAATAAAACCATGGGATTTGGTGAGACAGGATCGCGCTCTGCACTTCCTATTTGGAAAGGAATTATGAAGTCGGCCATTGATATCTGGGGGGATAAAGATGTCAGTATGCCTCAAGGAATTATTAATGTTTTAGTGGATAGGGAAACAGGAAGACCTGTCACTCAGCCAGTGGAGTTGAGTTTTCTGGAGTCTTTTGTTCAAGAAACTTATGCCAAAAATAGCTCTTATCTTCTTCATCCCACTGATTCAGAGGCCCCTAGCAACCTCATAGAGGAAGAAGATTACTACCGCGCACAGTAAAAAGGGAATCTTCTTTACTTTGAGATTCTCTGGCCGATAAGAGGAAATGAGCTCAATTTTTAGAAGGATGATAAGTTGAAGATAAAGCTTAATTTATTTCAAAAAATACTTTTATCATCTCTTCTTTTTCATTTTTGTTTTATTCTTTTTTCTCCTAAGGGGGAAGTTAAAGAGAGAAAAAAGCTGGAAAAAATCCGGCTTACCCTTGCTCCGGCAAAAAAGAAAAAAGAGCAAGATCTTTCAAAAGACAACGATAAAGACAAAAAGCAGATTGTTCAAACACACAAACAAGAAAAGCTCATAGATCCTTCTCCAAGTGAAAAATCTCGTTTTTTAAGTGATGTCACTCAAAAAGTGCAAAAAGAGACGCGTGCACAAAAAATTGCGCCGATGGTGGATGCCAGCGGTTCGCAGAATTCCAAAAAAAGCTCAGAGCAAAAAGAGCAACAAAAAGTAGTCGAAGAGAAAGTTGATCTCTCGCGCTTAGGAGTTGCTCAGGTGGCCCCTTATCGCGTGGCCATAAAAAAGAATAAGCGCAAGCTTGTTAAAGAAGAGCAAAAATCGTCTAAGGAATCACCTTCTTCACGGCAGGCCTCCAGCAATGATTACTTAGAAGAAATTCCTCTCGGTGATTTAACAGTGCTCAATACAACAGAATATAAGCACTTTGGTTTTTATGACCGCATCCGAAAAAAATTAGAACAGTTTTGGGGTGTTTCCATTCAAGAAAAAGCAAAAAAGATTTTTCAATCGGGTAGACGTCTTGCTTCTAATGAACACTATATTACGGCCTTGCAAATCTACTTAGATTCAAAAGGAGGGATTATTAAAGTAAAAATTGTCTCTTCTAGTGGTAACCGTGATCTCGATGAAGCGGCCATCAATTCTTTTAACCGCGCAGGACCTTTTCCTAACCCCCCCCAAGATATCCTTGTCAATGGAGTGGCCATCTTAGAATGGGGATTTGTGGTAAAGAGCTAAAAAATTATTTTTTACTTTTCCGCCAAAATCAAAAATTGCTTCCCCAAAATTTTCCACGCCAAAGGCATGTTGAGATAAGCTTTGACGGTGTATTTATTGGCGGGAAGACGACTGCGAAAGGAAAAGGGTAAAAATTTATCATGAGTTTTTACGAGTTTGAAATATTCAGAGTAGAGTAGTTCTTCCACCGCAAGATGACCCAAAATAAGGCGATGATCGGCACAGTCAAAATATTCACGAGCGCAGTATTTATAATTAGGCCCCATAATGCAAATTTTTCCTCCCACCTTGAGAAGCTCGCGCATCTTTCGCATAAACTCGGCCGCTTCTTCAGGAGAGTGAAGATGTTCTAAAAAGTTAGAAACAAAAATAGCATCAAAGCTCTCTTTTTCTAGAGGCAAGTTGAGCGCATTTCCTTGAATGCAGTGAACTCCTTCTTGCGCGTAGTTTTTCAAATTTATAGAAAGATCACAAGCATAGCGCTCAAGAGACGGCACAAAATTGATAAATTCACACTGACCTGCGGCAGGATCGAGAATTTTTTCTGGTCGGC
>CALDHR010000019.1 GCA_937898585.1 uncultured Oligoflexia bacterium | reverse complement strand
GAACAATGGTTACAGGTCCTTTATATCAAAAAGTTCCCTCTGGACAAAAATTTATCGACAAACTTATTAATTGTATCATTCATCATGCCTATAAAAATAAAGGCCATTATTATATCTTATCAATAGGAGAGCAACCCTTTGAAAAATTAAAAAAAGAAAATCTACCAAGCAATGTTTCTCTACATAAAAATGTTGATCAATTAATGGTTTTAAAACATGCCGATCTTTTTATCACACACGGGGGCTCTAATAGTGTTCATGAAGCAATCGTGGAAAAAGTCCCCATGATTGTCATTCCTTTTTTTGATGATCAAAATTTTCTGGCCTATGCTGTGGAAAAGAAAGGTTATGGTAAGGCCTTTCTTCACGAAAAAGAATCTCTGCCAAAGGTTATGGCCTTACTCTCAGGTCTTTATGAAAGGAAGTCTTTAAATGAACTCTCTCTTTTAGAAGAGGCCATTGAATCCTTTTAGTGACGACACGGCCGATCTATAACAATATCTCGAAGATCATATCCCTTGCCCTCAAAGCGATGAATAATTTCATCATAGAGCTGACAATTCATAGACTCATCTCTCGACAAAATCCAAAAATACTCTAAGCTAGGATCACCAATGACAGCATAACTATAATCTTCAGCAAGCTCTGCAATCCAGTAGTTTCCGCTCAAAAAAGGAAGACGCCATCGCGCCAAAAAGAATTGAACTTTTAACTTGGAGTTGGCCGGAGGATTTGTCACCCAAGCACGTCCTTCGGCCTTTCTAACTTCACCTGTTTCAGCATGAAGACATTGATTGATAACTTTAATATCACCGTCTGAACGCAGACTATAAGTGGCCTGACTTTTGGTGCAGTTTTTTTGAAAAAACTGGGGAAGCCTTGCAATTTCATACCATGTCCCAACATATTTTTTCAATTCGACTTTTGAAACTGTCTCAAGAGAAGAGTCCGCCGTTGTCGTACAAGAAATACAAAAGAAGCAACTTATCAATCCAAAAAAAGACAGTGTTTTTATCATGAAATATTCCTCTTTGAGATAAAAAAGAAAAGTTCCCTTTTCTCTAAAAAATTAAAGAAAAAAGAACTTTGAAATTAAAAAAGATTAAAACTAGCGACTAAAAACTTCAATAGAATTCATTAAATATTCTTGTCCGTTCACAAAAGTAATTTTAACTTTTACATTGAGGTAATCACTGTCAACTTTAAACTTATGATAAAATTTTGAATTTCTATTTACTTTTTCAACATACAATCCATTTTCATCATCCAACTCATAACTCACTGATTGAATAAACTCCAACTGCTCTTTAGGGGCATCAAGTTTTACTTTTAAACGATGAGTTGACGAATACCAAGGGACATAAAGATCTGTATTAACGGAAACGAGATCAAAGTCAAATCCTACAGGAAAACCTGCATTTGTATCTTCATCTGTGTCTGTATCGCCATCTGTATTATCATCATCATCATTATTCAAAGAAGAATATTTTGTCTCAATTTCTTGAATGTCGTACATCATGCAATACATATCATCTCGCTCACAATGATAGAAAGGCATGTATTGGTAGCCATTATCTCCATTTGATGTTCCCCAACTATTTTTTACAATAAAGTAACCACCACCTAAAATACTGTCATCTAACTGATACCCAACGAGAGCAAAAGCATGCCCCCCCTCAGTAGGCTCCGTACAAGGATCAATAACAGCATCCCCATTATACATTCCTAAACTCGTCGTCATCCCTATGTAAACAGGTCTTCCCGAGTTAATAATACGAACGGCCTCATTGATGTCATCATTAATATAGCGATACTTTTTTAATTTTGTATGAGCGTGATCGAGGTAATTTCCATAGGGATAATCGCGCCATTGCGGCCAATAATCTTCTTCGGTAATATACTCTTTTTGGGCCGATGTAAGAGCTGCACCGACATAATATTCTTCGTACTGACTCCAAAGATGATTTTCCGAGAGATGGGCCTTTGTTGGATTATTAATCATATTTTCCATGACGGCCACAAGACCAAAACTCGTACAAGTTCCACCCCACTGTTTTTTCACGGGTGTATCGCGCTTACTTAAGTCCACATAAGAAGAAACTTCTCCTTTAACTTCACGCGTGATAGCATTTTTTCCCAACTGCTTTCTTTTTTGATTTTTTTTCTTCTCTTTTAGCTCATTGAGAAGTTCCTTGGAAAACATCTCGCTAAGTTTTGGCATCGTGATACCTTCCTTTGACAAATCAAAAGAAGAGTTTCCACTTTTTGCAAAACTATTTTCTTTGCCACAATACATTTCTTTTTTAATTTTTTCAGTAGAGTACGTTCGTGCGCCCTGAACTGTTGATGAGAATAAAGATGAGATGAGACATGGTGCTAAAAAGAAAAGACTTTTCAGCGCTCTTTTTTTTGCTTTCATAAAATAGTTCCTCCCCAGAACTGGCCTTTAATAACCTTGTGCTCTAGTCGGACTATTTTCTGAATACTTTAGCTTTTAAGTTCTATTTTTCTCTCTCTAAACAAATTACTCTTACTTACTTCTTCTCGGCCGGTGCAATACTGGCAAAATCCTCTAAAGAGCGAACAACTTTGGCAAAACCCACGTAATTAATAAGAAAAATCAAAATCTCTCCTACTTCAGCTCTACTCATTCCCGCCTTCATCATGCCTTTAAAGTGTGATTGCAGCGGAGGGCCGAAAAGTCCTTGAGAAATAAGAGAGCTCACGGCGGCCACTTCGAGAAAGCGATCTTCTATCGCTCCGCGCGTATACAATGTCCCGTAGGCCATCTCTACTAATAAATCAGCAAATTCAGGATGAACGGTTTCAATATTTTGAATAATTTCTTTGGCCTTATTCCCTAGAATTTCCTGCATCCTCTCTTCTCCCCGTCGATAGAGATGCGTTCGCATTTTTTCTGTCATACCTTTATGATCCTTTGTTTATTTACTCCATCTTTTAGGGTATAGGATTGAGTTGTTCTGGTCTATTGAAAATAAGGAAATCATTCGTGCTTAAAAAATTCCTCCTCTTTGTTGCTCTCTGCTCTTCTCTTTTTGGTTGCTCTCTAAGTGAATGGAAGCAAGAAAAAACTAATGCGCGCAACATGGAAAAACTTCTCGACCTCGATGTTCATAAAGAGACACTAGACAACGGTCTCACCATTATTCTTGTAAAAAATGAGACCATTCCTACTTTCTCCTACTATACCCTCTATCGCGTAGGTAGCAAGAATGAGAGACCTGGTATCACCGGTGCCTCTCACTTTCTCGAACATCTTATGTTTAAAGGGGCAAAAAAATACGGGCCTGGTGAATTTGATTATCTCATTGAAAGTAACGGGGGAAATAATAACGCTTATACCAGCCATGATCTGACTGTTTACTATGAAAATCTTCCTCTTGCTGCGCTTGAAACTATTGCTGATCTCGAAGCAGACCGCATGATGAATTTACTTTTAGAGGAAGGTCCTTTTATTAAAGAAAAGGAAGTGGTTCTTGAAGAGAGAAAAATGCGCTATGAAAACTCTCCAGAAGGACAGCTCTTTTTGGCCATCACTTCTTCTATCTTCAAAAAAACACCGTATGAAGAATCTGTCATTGGCTCTATTAAAGATATCAAAAATGTGACTCGCGATGAAATCAAAGCATATTTTGAAAAATACTATGCACCTAACAATGCCGTTATTGTTATTAGCGGAGACATTAATATTAATTCCACCATGCGTATTTTGCGCAATAAGTATGCTCATCTTCCTCCTTCGCCTAAGCTAGATAAACTCACTGATGACTTTATCAATACAGAGTACAAGGTTAAAAAGACCCAAGGACAAGAATTTCATCTTCATGGCCAGGCGCCTTATCCTCTCTTTGCTTTTGCTTATAAAAGTGTTCGCATTAACGACCAAAATGCCATCGCCACAGATCTTCTCGCGTCTATTTTAGGAGATGGATCGAGTTCTTACTTTCAGCAAAATCTTGTGGAAAACCAGGCGCCAACTCTTAGCTCTTTAAATGTGTTTAATTATACTTTGGCCCATGCAGGCGTTTTCGCTGTTATGGGACAGTTTCTCCCCAAGACATCCATCAAGCAGTTCCAAAAAACGTTCACCCAGCAAACTCAGAGAGTATGTGAAAAAGCACTTACACAAAGAGCGTTGGATAAAGCAAAAAATAATTATCTCGTCAGTTTTTTTCGCAACTTAGAAAAAAACAGCGGAATCGCTCAAACTCTTGGCCTTAATGAAGTCTTTAAGGGAGATTATATGTTCTATAAGAAAGACGTCGCCTCTGTAAATGATACGACTCTCGCTGATGTTAAAAGAGTGTGCCGTCAGGTATTCAGTCAACGACCTCTCTATTTTACTGTATGGAATCAAAACTCTAAAAGCAAAGGTCAAAAATAATGAAAAAAATTCTTATCATCACTTGCTCTCTTCTCTTTGCCCGCTTTACTTCAGCGCGCGACCTTTCCACAATGATTCAGCGAGAGACAAAAGATTCTTTGAACTATAACTGGGTTCAAAATGACAAGTTTCCTACTTTTGATGTTTTTATAAAATTTTCTGATGGGGCCCTTGGCGATCCTAAAGCAATTCCGGGTCTTACAAATGCTACCTTTGAGGGGCTTACCCTTGGAACTCCTCGTTTTAGTAAAGCAGAGATTCAGGATTCTTTTGATTATTTTGCCAGCTCCTTAAACTCTTCTGTCTATCAAGAATATTCTGTTCTGCATCTTAGTGGTCTTCAAAAAGATATTATCCCCACCGTAAAAATGCTTTGCCATCTTTTAAACCAGGCCAGCTATCCTGAAAAGGAAGTTAATCTCTATAGCAATCGAATGATTTCAGGTCTTCAGAATTTAGAATCAAGTCCAGCGCAACTGGCCGAAAGAGTGCATACGGCGCTTCTTTACAAGAATATTCATGCGGCCCCTTATCCAACGGGGACGATTCAATCTCTCAAAAAACTGAGTCAAAAAAACTTAAAGTCTCATTTGGCCCATTTCATTAAGAGCGTGGAAAAAAATATTTATGTAGTGGGAAATCTTGAGGCCTATCAAACCATTACTTCTATCATTAAA
>CALDHR010000018.1 GCA_937898585.1 uncultured Oligoflexia bacterium | reverse complement strand
GTCACTATCTTCTTCTGCGTGAAATCGCAAAAAAATGGCCAGATTGAAAGCAGAAGAACATGGTAACGAAAAAAGCAACTCGCAAAACTACTCGTAAAGCAACTCGCAAGGTAGCGAAAAAAGCGACTCGTAAAGCTACTAAGAAAGCGACGAAAAAAGCAACTCGTAAAGCTACTAAGAAAGCAACGAAAAAAGTAACTCGCAAAGCGACGAAAAAAGCAACTCGCAAAGCGACGAAAAAAGTAACTCGCAAAGCGACTAAAAAAGTAACTCGCAAAGCGACGAAAAAAGCGACTCGCAAAGCTACTAAAAAAGTAACTCGTAAAGCTACTCGCAAAACAACGACAAGAAAAGCTGCTTAATGACAATTTGCTAGTTTAGTATTTTAAAAGGCCTTAGAAATAGGGCCTTTTTTATTTTGGAGGAGACGATCAGATTTGAACTGATGAATAACGGTTTTGCAAACCGTCCCCTTAGACCGCTCGGGCACGTCTCCTTAAGCTTATGAGTGGTGGATTGTAGTACAAAAAGAAGTAAAAGGTCAAGTAAATCAATCATCTTGAATATGATATTTCTCTTTACTCAAATCAACACGCTCCTTGAGCTCTTTTCCCACCTTAAAGAAAGGAACTTTCTTTGGCGGAACTTTTACAATCTTCCCTGTCTTTGGATTTCTTCCCTTATAGGCCTTATAACAACGATTCGCAAAAGAACCAAATCCTCTAATCTCAATTCGGCCATCATCATAAAGAGTTTTAATCATAGATTCAAAAACAATATTGACAATTGTTTCCGCATGTTTATGAGGAACACTTGCTTGTTTTTCCAACATAGCGATAAGATCTGCTTTTGTCATAAAAACTCCTTAAGGCCAAAATAGCACTGCAGGATTGGATAATAAAGCTATTTTGCCCGACTCGTCCCCTAAAGATCTAAAGTCTACTCATTTCTTTGACGACAAGCAATATGTCAATCATAAAAAAAGGCCCTGCTATATGTCAAAGAAATTACCTACTATTATAGTCACTTTTCTGCTTTTCTCTCTCCAGTCATGCCTCCTTTCCACAAATAGTGATTATAAATCCCCTTCTGTTATCCCTTATGAGTTCCTCGATGCAGAACCTACTCCTACGAGTGAAGAAGAAGATAAATCTAGACCTAGCAACGAAATTACCCTTACACAGAACTCTTGTGGATGCTTAGAAGGAAAGGCCATTATCTTAGATAAATGCGATAGCTTTTGCGCCGCTAAAAATTCCCCGGCCGCTACATTCTATGGAAAAGTCCTTCTCAGCGAAAAAATTCTCCTCGATGAAAGATTCGTCAACCTCAATGGTTGGTGCGGACAAGAAATTGATGATGGACAAACAAACCCCAACTGTAAGTTAGAGATATCAGATGGAGAGGATGTCTCCAATTTAGACATAAATCTTGGCAGTGGTGGTCAATCTTTTACTGCAGATATTAGCACTTTGGCCCTCAATATTACCTATAACGCCGCTATTGTAGAGCAAACATCTGGAGCAAGGTCGAACTCTTTTCATATCAGAAGAATTGACCCTGATTACTACTATGAGCGCAAAGAAGGAGCTCTCGATATTATCCCTGTTAGCCGTTATCTTTGTGTTAATTTCACAGCATCACTTAATAGCTCTATTCCTCCTGACGTCTACTCTATTAAGGCCATTAAACGTCATTATTACTACTCTCCCAATGATAGACCTCCAGCAGTACCATCCAGTATAAAGAACCTCTATTGTCACAACAAAGATGTGCATGGAAGCGTTGATTCTTCTACCTATGATCGATTAGCACTAAAAGAATCTGATTTTTTAATCTGGAATAAAACAGATATCCGCTTTACTGATCGAGCTCCCTTTAAAAATGAAAAACCCAACATTAATGATATTATCCAAAAAGATC
>CALDHR010000017.1 GCA_937898585.1 uncultured Oligoflexia bacterium | reverse complement strand
TTCTAACACTTCTTTTGTACACCACTCTTTAAAATGATTCATGGCCACGGCCATACACTCGATGCCGATATAATTTTGAGTCCCGCCGCGCAGTCCTTTTTCTTGACCACCACCAAAAACATGAGGACGAAGAAGCGAGGGATCTTTTGCTAGCACGGCCCCCGAACCAATAAGGGCCCCTACTTTATGAGAAGACATAACGGCAAAATCCATCTTTGATTTACTAAAATCAAAAGGAACTTTTCCAATAAACTGGGTGGTATCGGAAAAATATAAAACCCCTGCTTCTTGGCAAAGAGAGCCAATTTCTTCATAAGGTTGAAGGGCCCCAGTTTCATTATTGGCGGCCATCACGCTTACAAGCGCAACTTCTTCTTTGGGGTTTTTAAGAGTAGCAAAAAATTCTTCAAGAAAGCGCGCTTCCACCACACCTTTTTCATTGGCCGGCAATTTATAGACTTCAAATCCAAAGACTTTAAAAGAATCGGCCGCTTGATGAATGGCCGTGGCCATGAATCATTTTAAAGAGTGGTGTACAAAAGAAGTGTTAGAAAAGGCCATCGTTGCTCGTCGTGAGTTTGAGGGCAAGTTGAAAAAAGAGTTTCCCTCTCTTGTGATTTTAAGTGAAGGGGCAGAGAGAATTCCCGGCACAACACTTCTCTCTTATCCAGGAATTCACGGTCAGGCCATTCAAATTGAACTTGAATCTATGGGGATTTTTGTCACGACGTCTTCGGCCTGTTCAGATAATAGTCCTACAACATCAAAAGTTTTAAAGGCCATGAATGTCACCGATGATATTGGTCGCGGTGTTGTTCGTTTGAGTATTTGCCCTCTTCACACAGATGTTTACGGAGAGTTGGGAGAGGCGCTTACTGTGGCCTTGAAAAAACTTTCAAAAGTAAAGGCCTTTTAATTTATGTCTTCTTTTATGGAAAGGGCCTTTCAGTTGGCCTATTTGGGGCAATCTCACGTGGCGCCTAATCCTATGGTGGGGGCCGTTTTGGTATCACCGAAAGGAGATGTGATAGGTGAAGGATATCATGAATTTTATGGTGGTCCTCATGCGGAAGTCATGTGCTTTAATTCCGTGAAAGAAAGCGACACAAATCTTATTAGAGAAAGTACGCTTTACTGCACACTAGAGCCTTGCTGTCATACTAATAAACAAACACCTCCTTGCAGTAATCTTGTTATCAAGAAGGGCATAAAAAAGATTATTATCGCTAATTTAGATCCCCATCCTGAAGTGGCGGGAAAGGGCGTGGCGAAATTAGAGGCGGCGGGCATTGAAGTAGAAGTGGGGATGATGGAAAAAGAGGGCGAGGAGATGAACCGCCATTTTTTCACGGCCATGCGCCTTAAGCGTCCCTATATTCATTTGAAATGGGCCCAGACAATTGATGGCAAATTGGCCACGGAGAAGGGAAGTTCGAAATGGATTACGGGAAGTCAGGCGCGCGACTATAGTCAAAAACTTCGAAGTGAGTGCCAGGCCATTATGGTGGGAAGTCAGACGGTTCTCTTGGATAATCCTTCTCTTACTCTTCGTTCGATAGAGACAAAGCATTTAAAGAATCCTCTTCGTTTGGTGGTAAGTGGCCAGCAAGAGAAAAAAGATTTTGTCTCTCTTAAAATGTTTGCTCCTGAGTATTTGGCCAATACATTTTTCGTTTCACCAAATGCTCAAATTTCAAATGATCCTCAGGTTATTTTTTATGATGGGACGTTAAAGGGAATGTTAAGTGCTCTTTATGAGAAGAAAATCTACTCTCTTTTTGTGGAAGGGGGAGCAAGTTTGCTTTCGTGGTTTTTAGCAGAAAAAATGTTTGATGAAATTTCTGTTTTTGTGGCCCCTAAATTGCTGGGAAGTGGAAGGGCCATTAAGCTTCCTGCAGTTGATGAAATCGCGGAGGCCCATGCTTTTGATTTTTCTTCTCCTCTTGTTTTAGGAGATGATTTTCTTCTTCGCGGAAAAAGTTCTTCTCAAAAATAGCGCTGCCTGTTAATGCTGCTCAATAGATTATCTATATTTTCATTCTATACCGAGGAGCTTCTATGTTGAGAATATTTTCTTTTTTTATTTTTCTCTCTTTTTCCCTTTTGGCCACGGAAAGTGCAAGCTTGCGGACGATGGAGGAAGATCGCTCTCAACTCATGCGTTTTTTAGAGACAGAAAAAGAGTATCGCGAAGCGCTTTTGGGGAGAAGAAAAGTTATTAAAAATCTCGTGGATAGCTTCATTTATCCAAGTAGTGCTGAAGTAGAGAGAGTGAATCTTTATCAAAAAGAGATCCCTGAAGAAATTGAATTAGTTGAAGAGTATTTATTGGAATACTGGTCTTTTTTAGAACATGAGTCCAAAGTCCGTCGCCCTCTTGAAACAGAAGTTGACGATGCTTTTGCAGAACTTTTAAAAGAGCGCAGTAAGGTGCTCGGCGAGCTTTACAGGCAAGAAAGTAGTTGTTTCTTTAAAGAGATAACAAAATATTACATGGAAGTGACATCAGATTTAAATTTCTATGTTGAAAAAAATCTTCTTCTTTTAGAAAAAGAATTTTCACCAGAATTTTTTCATCGCCTTCCTCTTCGTCTTTTTTGGAGTAAAATTGGTTCAAAAACAAAGCTCTCTCGTTTTGTGATTAAGGGAATTTAAATGCTTAAAGAGGGATCTGATTTTTATTATAATGACCATGGTGACATGGTTTTTACCAAAGAGTTTTTAGAGCGACGAGGGTTTTGCTGCCAGAGTGGTTGTACTCATTGTCCCTATGACTTGATGGAAGAAATAGATCCCTCTATTCCGCTGGAATTTCAATTGGCCCAAGATGAAGAAGGGCGTGAAGAAGAGAGTGAAGAAGATTTAGAAGAAGAATACACTTAATTGTTTTTTATATTTGTCATCATTTATTCTCCTATGATACAGATTTGTGATCATTGAGTAAAGCAGGAGAATTTTTTTATGAAGTCCCATTTTTTTTCACTTCCTTTAGCATTCTTATTAACCCTGGTTTTTTCTTTACAGGTTCAAGCAGTTAATGGTCAACGTCGTATCCAAAGAGAAAAGATTTCTTGTTTTGTGGATAATTACACAAAGGTGAATGTCACTTTGGATGACTCTTCTTTTTTTGAAGGAACACCATATCGAGAGATCGTTAAAACATCAATTAGCGATGGTTTTATGCATATACATAAATCTGTCTGCTCAGGGGCATTTAACCTTGGTGATTTTCGTGAAGTTAAATGTGCTGGATATTACTCCAGTCAAAGTGATGTTATGGAGTTTAAATTTAGTGAAGAAAATGGTGTTGTTATGGTCTCTTGGCAAGGATTTAGCGGAGAGGAGATGAAAACACCATGCACTGTAACTCAATTAAATGATTACATCATTACAGAAACACATTGATGTTGATTTATTGACAGCGAAGAAACTGTTGTAAATTACAAGTAGCTCTTAAGTTGTTGCGGCATATTCCGGCCAGGGAATCAATGACACATTCTTCATCATCTTTTTGAAACTGCAACCATCTTCCGCGCATACAAGCAAATTCACCCTTTCCCCCACATTTCTTTATGCCACACAATTGATAGGAATGATTTCCTGGAACTTCAAAGTGGCCATCACGGCAGCGGTGACAGTTATCCGTACAGTGAGATTTTTCTATTGCTTCCAAACTATATTCATCATGTTGAAAAGAAGAAATAAAGTCTTTAGATGTGAGCGTTGTCTGATAAAGAGAATGCTCAGGAGAAAAAAGCGTGCCACTTTTTAGATGGGTATCGAGGGCCATTGTTTGAAACTGTTTAAGATAGTCGCTGTGTTTGTGGGAGAGAAGGTTAAAGAGAGGAATATTCACTTGATAGCTTTTTCTTTCTTTGGCGGCATAAAAAGAAAAAAGAGCGTTAACTCCTTTATCTTCTTTAAACAGAGATAAATCTTTTAAGTAAAATTTAGTAAGAGTGAGAATCTTCTTTGTTTTATTAAGGGCAAAGTCGCGGCAGTCATCATCTTCTTTTTCTTTGAGATAGAGGAAGGTTGAAAATAATTTTTTAGACGAGACAAGACAGTAATGGCGATGTTCCGTGAGGTTGCGACCGAGAGTTTTAAATTCGTAGAGACTTGAAGGGGTAATTTCTTTTACGTCATAGGTAGTTAAGAGAAGCGAGTAGAGCTTTTTTACTTTTTTAAATAAGGTGAGTTCTTTTTTATTTTTTATCTGAAAAGTATGAAAAAAATCTTCTTCTTGGGTGTCTTCATTTTTATTATCTTTTTTCTTGAGAGGGAGAGTAAGCTCGGGTTTAGAAAAAGTGATTGTTTGGTAACAGCGAAAAGAGAGAGGGTAGGATTGCTGGACTTTTTCAGGGCCCATCGTTGATCCTTTGTGTGGACCGCGCATGAAAGTAAAATCAAAATCTTTGAGAAAAGAGTTCTCTTCACTCCAAGAGGCGCGAAGACCTAATTGATGCCAAGGAGAGTCCGCTTTTATAAAGGTAGAAGAGACGTTAATATTTTCTTGTCTGTCTTTTAAAGGGTTTTCAAGTACTTCAAAAAAAGGGTTCCCCAGTAGGTGGCGTATTCCCATCCAGCTTGGCCATAAAAGCATTTTCTTCTCAGGCAGATTTTTTTCTTTGGCAAATGTTTTGCTCCATGGATAAGGGCCGCGCATAATGAAAGGGGTTTTGGGATTATCCGCTGTGGGAAGAAAAGTTGCGGCATCAAAGAGCAGGGTCGTAAGCAATTGCTTTCCTCTTAATGAGCATGCTTCTTTCATTTTTTGAAGAGATGAAATCTTTGAGTTTTGGATGGGATAGATATCGATAAAGTAATGACTCTCTAAGTTATCAAAGAGAAAGTCTTTTTCATGAAGAGCAGAGGAATTCCCCTCTTCGATAGTATTTGACGATCGATGAGCAGCATAGAGACGTTGAGGAAGATAAAGAGAGCGGTTATTTTCACTGAGGTGAAAAAGAAGGGAGCTTCCTTTCTCTTTTGTAGAGGAAATTTTAAGTAGGTGGCCGTAAAAGTCAAGTGCTTGAGTAAAAGAGAAGTCTGTTTGATTGCTTCTGGTTTTTATAAAAGAAAGAGTGAAATTATCTGAGTTCTTTACTGTCTTCCAATGTTCTTTTTGTAAGAGGCAATCAATCATCTTTTTGCTAGAGAGGATTTCATGTTTGCGGCATTTTTTGCTGATGGGATCTGGTCTTTTTTGAGAAAAACCGATGCGATAGATCTGTTCAATTTCTTTAACTGTCTCAAGAAGTGCAATTTCTTCTCTGTGCTGCTCAATGTGCCTGGAAATTTCATGCTGGAAAAGAATCTTCTTCACGGTAAAATAGGTAATGATGGAGAGAAACATCACTAAAATAAAGCTGATGATATAAGTTGGTTTATAGTTAGTAAATTTCATAGAGGGGAGTTAATTACATGAATTGGATAGAACTCGCAAATCAAACTAATGAGTCTTTGACAGAAATCTATTCTTTTGATGAGTATTTTGATGTTTTTTTAAATAATCCCCGGCGAGAGTCGCGCACAACAGGGCAATATTTTAAAGATATGTTTGATTACTTTGGTGAGAGTGAAGATGGTTTTGCTCTTTTTGCGAGAGAAAATGTCAATTCGCCTGGAGTCTATGGACAAAAAATTGTGCAAAAACAAATTTATCAAAACTTGCTCAATTTTATTGATGAAGGACTTAATAATAAATTTATTTTGCTTGTGGGCCCCAACGGATCATCAAAATCTAGTCTTATTCGCAAAATGATGGAGGCGGCAGAAGATTATTCGCGATCTGAAGAAGGACCTCTTTATAGCTTTAGTTGGATTTTTCCTGTGGATAATTACGTTAAAGGCCATCTTGGCCTTGGAGACAAGGGAGGATACCGAAGCAATAAAGAGAGTTTTGCTCATTTAGAAGAAAAAGATATCGCCTCTATTTTAAATTCAGAATTAAAAGATAGTCCCTTGCTTCTTATTCCGCGCAAAGTAAGACAAACTGTTTTAGAAAATGCTCTTAAAGATGATCCAGAGAGACTTAAAGAGATAAAAAAAACAAATATTTATAATGGGGATCTTTCTAAAAGAAACCGCATGATTTTTGATGCTCTTCTTCAGGGCCATCAAGGTGATTATAATGAAGTTTTGCGCTATGTGAGAGTTGAACGATTTGCTATTTCAAAGCGCTATTCCAGTGCCGCCGTTACAATTGAGCCGCAACTTCACGTAGATGCACGCATGCAACAAATTACCATGGATAAAAGACTTGGGAGCCTTCCTCCAGGAATTCAATCGCTCAATTTATTTTCTATGCACGGTGAAGTGGTGATGGCCAATCGAGGAATTCTCGAATACTCCGATCTTTTAAAGAGACCTCTTGATACTTTTAAATATTTGCTTATGACCATGGAAAGTAAAAATATCAATTTAAATGGAGTTCTCACAGAGTTAGATATTTTCTTTACCGGAAGTTCTAATGAAATTCATCTCTCTGCTTTTCGTCAACATCCTGATTTTCAATCTTTTAAAGGAAGGATCAATTTCATTAAAGTTCCCTACCTGCTCTCTTTTGTGGAGGAAGAAAAAATCTATAAACCCCAAGTTGAATCATTAAAGAGTTCAGGTGTAGAGTTTTCCCCTCATGCTCTTGAAACATTATGTATGTGGGCGGTTATGACGAGAATTCGTCAGCCTATTGGAAAAAACTATGAAGATAAGAAGATGAGCACGCTTATCCCTACACTCACACCCTTAGAGAAAATTCTTTTGGTAGGTAAAAATATTATTCCCTCAAGGTTTCACAGTGAAGATCGGCAAACTCTTCGTCATGCCAGAGATTATGTTGTCAATGAATTTGATAATGACAAATTGTATGAAGGAAAATTTGGAATTTCTCCTCGTGAAATCAAACAAATTCTTTATGAAGTTTTTTCTGATTATAAATTAGTGACTTTTGTAGAGGTTCTTGACTTCCTCGTTCGCTTTATCGATCGAAAAAATGAATACGATTTTCTCAATATTGCTCCTCAAGGAGAATATCACAATCCCTTGCGTTCAGTTGAGGCCTTAAAAGAATATCAATTAGAACAACTGGACTGTGAAGTTCGCGATTCTCTTGGCATGGTAGATGATCGATCCTATGAAGATTATATTCAAAAATACATTCAAAGTATTATCTGTCTCATGAAGGGAGAAAAGATACACAATCCAATATTAGGTAAATTTGAAGAAGTCGATCAATACTTTATTAAAGAGTTTGAAAATAACATAAAAATGAAAGAAGAGCCTGTTCAGTTTAGGTCTCATTTAATCTCTGCACTGGGTGCTTATTCTCTTGATAATCCTAGCGAAAAAATTACCTATACAAATGTTTTTCCTGATATCGTCTCTTCTCTAAAAGAATCATTTAA
This sequence comes from uncultured Oligoflexia bacterium, assembly GCA_937898585.1. Classification (GTDB taxonomy): domain Bacteria; phylum Bdellovibrionota; class Bacteriovoracia; order Bacteriovoracales; family Bacteriovoracaceae; genus CALDHR01. The sequence continues at coordinate 14,720 of CALDHR010000017.1, read as the reverse complement.
AGAAGAGCAGAAAAAAATTATTCATCAAATTGGTAAAAACTTAGTCTATTTTGTCAAAGAAAGTGAGACGGGAATCAAGCAAAGTTCATTAACAGAAGAAGCGAGACTTCAAATTATGACAGTTTTATCAGAAATGAAGGAAAAATTTCATTACTCAGAGAACTCATCTGTTAGTCTTATTAAATTTCTTCTTAAAGAGAGATATTAAAATGATTAAACTCATTAAATTTATTTTTTTATGCTTTTTCTTCTTTTCTTTACACGCCATAGAAAAAGAAAAAAACTTTATCAGTTTTAATGAGGCAAAAGAAAGTCAGGATTTTATAAAGTTTCAAATTAAAAGCACAAAAGTAGGTCTTTTTACATCTGAGGTTGATGGTTATGTGAAAAATTTTTCTTATTCTTTTAATAAAGAGAAGGCGGGGAAGATTAAAGAAAAGGCAAAAGTTGTTTTAGTTAGTGATTCTTTTGATACGGATAGTAGTTCAAGAGATGAAAAAATGAAGGATCTTTGCCTTGAGACAACAAAATTTAAAAAAATAACAATTACAATACTGGATTCTCTTAAAGAAAACTCCCCCAAGGGCATTGTAAGTGCTCAGATAGAGATAAGGGGAAAAGTTCATCCTATTAAAGTTTTTATGCACTTTGTAAAAAAAGGGGACGCAGAGTTCATAGAAGGAGAGGCCAATTTAAGTTTTAGTAACCTTGAAATTCCTGATCCCTCTATTGCTGTTGCTAGTGTTAGTGATGAGATAAAAATTTCTTTTTTTCTTAAATTATAACTCTAACTTAGAATGGCATCATGAGTGAAGAAAATATTTTTGACATAGCAATTATTGGATCAGGGATGAGTGGGAGCTATCTTGCCTATCAGCTGAGTCGAAAAAATAAAAAATGGAAAATTCTTATTCTTGAAAGTAAGAAGGCCTCTTCTCCAAAAGTTTGCGGGGAGTATTTATGTCCTGCCGGTCATTTTTTACTTAAAGAAACAGTCCCTGAAATAGATCTTTCTTCTTTTTTACCATTGAGAGGGATGAAAGTTTTTTTTCATGCAAAAAAGATATTAGAGGGTTCTTTTTTTCATTATCAATCTCTTGGAGGACTCTCTGTTAAAAGAGGAGTCATTGAAAACCAGCTAGTTTCTTTGGCCTGTAAAGCAAATGAAAAAAACCTTCTCATGGAAAACACAAAACTAACTGATTTTGTAAAAGAAGAAAATTCTTACCTTCTTATAACAGAGAATGGAAATTTCAAGAGCAGGCGTCTTGTTGCTGCAGATGGCAGAGTTTCTTTTGTTGGTTCAAAGATGAATCATAAGAAAATTGAAAATAAAAAAAAGAAGATAGCGCTTCATGCTCATTTGAAATTCAAAAAAGAGATGTTTGTTAATGAAGATCGCTTTGGTGAAATTCACCTTCTAGAAGAAGGAATTTACATAGGACTCAATCCAGTTAGCAATAAGAAAGTAAACTTCTCTGTTACGATACCTGTAAAGAAGTACCTCGCCTATGAGAATAATGAAAAAAAACTAGTGATGGATTTTATTGAAAAGACATCTCTTGAAAATAGATTTGATTTTACAAATTTCAATTTTCACTTTTCTAAAACTTATCCTATCTCAAGTATTAATAAAAAGGCCGTTTTAGGTGATGTTGCTTTTGTTGGAGATGCTGGAGGAGGAATTATTGATCCTCTGACAGGAGAGGGGATGTTTAATGCTTTGACCATGTCTTTTTTTTTAGCAAAAGAAATTTCAGCAGAAGTAATAAAAGATGATGTCCTTTGGAAAAAAAGTATTGATTCGTATAATAAGAAACAATTAAGATTTTTCTTTTGGAAGAAAAAATTTGATCTTTTTTTACAGTTTGGAATCAAAACATCTATCCTTCCTTTTATTATTTTAAAATTAATTTCTCTAACTGAAAAGGGAAGTGATTTTTTTATTTCCTATATAGGAAATATCAAAAAAATAAAATATCTAAAGAAAATAATTTAAGAAGGATTTTTTATGCCCTATTTGTGTGATGTTGCAACTGTATTTCCCCGCCATAATTATAAACAACAAGAAATTTTTGAAGGGATTAAGAAATATTATGAAAAATATATTTCAAATATGAAGAGAATTGAATCTATCTTTAACAATACCAAGGTTGAGTCGCGCCACCTCGCCCTTGAAATTGAAGAATACTTAATTCCTCGAGGCTTTGAAGAGAAAAATAACTTATGGAAGAAAAATGCCATTGAACTAGGTGAAAAAGTTGTCTCTAAATTACTCAATAAAATGAATATCTCCCCCGAAGAAATTAATCTTTTTTCCTTTAACTCCGTGACAGGAATATCAGTTCCCAGCGTTGATGCTTTTCTTATTAATAAAATGAACTTCTCCCCCAAAGTTAAACGAGTCCCTCTCTTTGGACTTGGATGTCTCTCAGGAGTAGCAGGCCTTCATCAATCCATCGATTATTTAGTGGGTCACCCTAAAGAAAACGCTCTTTTCTTGAGCACGGAATTTTGCTCCTTAACCCTTCAACTTCAAGATATCTCTGTGGCCAATATTATATCTGCCGCCCTTTTTGCCGATGGAGTGGCCGCCGTTCTTCTCTGCGGTGATGAATCTCCTCTTGTCAGTAAGAGTAAAATGAAATTTAAGGCCCATGATCAACTTTTTTTTAAAGATACAAATGGTGTGATGGGCTGGGATATTATCGATAGCGGCTTTAAAATAGTTTTAACAGATGAAGTCCCCACAGTGGCCAAAGATCGCGTCTCACCCTTTATTCGAGACTTTTTAAAAAATGAACAAGTGCCTCAGAGTGATATTGGCGCTTACCTCATTCACCCCGGAGGCCCTAAAATCCTTACCGCCTTTGAAGAGGCCCTTGAACTTCAGGAAAAAGATTTGCGCTATACTCTCGCCAATCTCGCTAAAAATGGAAATATGAGCTCCGTTTCCATCCTCTCTATTATGGAAGATTTTCTCTTATCTGAAAAAAATGATTCCTCCCATACCCTTATGACGGCCATGGGACCTGGGTTTTCGGCCCAAGTATCTCTCTGGGAGAGATTATAGCGTTTTTTCTTGCCCAGAGACTTTCTTTAGCGTAATTGCCCTTTATGCAAATCCAAAGACAATTTTGTCCTGAAAAAATAGTAACAGAATTTATTGTTAGTTCAGACTACCATCACAAAAGACTCGACAGCTTTCTCTTTGAGGCCCTCCGCGGTCCTTCGCGCTCTTTTCTCGCTAACCGAATTAAAGATGGCAGCGTTGTCGTCTCTCCTTATGAAGGAAAACTTCGCCCTTCTGTGAAAATTCTTACAGGAATGAAAATAACCCTCACAACACTTAATGGTGGAGAGGGAGAACTAGAAGAATTCAAACCTGAAGTCCCTCACCTTGTCTATAATGATGACGATGTGGTGATTATTGATAAACCTCCCTTTATGACAACACATCCTACTGGGCGAAAAATTTTTTACTGCGCTACTGTCTGGTGCTTTGATCTTTTTGAAAAAAAAGAAATAAAAAAGAATCATTCTTCAGGGATGTATCACAGTGTTCACCGCATTGATCGCGAAACCTCCGGCCTTTTAGTAATGGCCAAAAATAGCAAGAGCGCAAAATATCTCAGTATGCAGTTTGAGAATCATCAAGTAAGAAAATGCTATCTGTTGGTGGCCCATCAACGCAAAGAAAATCCCCTGATGGAAGGTGATTCTCTTGCCATTACAGAAAGAATTAAAGAAAGCGGAGAATCTCGCCGCGAAAAAATTCTTATGAAATGTTTTCCTTTTGAGAGCTCTCTAGGTAAAGAGGCCCATACAGATTTTCATATTGTAAAAGTTTATGGTGATTTTATCGTGGCCCTGGCCTTTCCTAAAACAGGTCGTCAACATCAAATTAGAGTCCACGCCGCCTTTCATGGTTTTCCCCTGGTAGGAGATAAGATTTACAAGGGAGGACTTGAACTCTTTTTGCGCTATGCTGATGGGATTGAGACAAAAGAAGATAAAGAGGAGATGATCATTGAACGTCAGGCCCTTCACGCCTTTGCTCTTGAAATGTCACTAAAGAATGGGGAAGAAAAGAAAGTTCTCTTCACTCCTGAATTACCTACAGATTTTTTAAAATTAATTCCCCAACTGGAAGAAGAAGATCTTACATCATGGGTAAAGAAAGTCCTATAAAAAGACCTGAATAACTATTTTGTATTTTGACGCTTCCCTCAACATTAATAAGAAGTTTCTCTACATTTTCAATGGGAAGCTTTGTGGTAAAACCAAAAACAGCGGCCGATCGCACAGCATAAGTCTGTCTTCCCGAATCAAGAGAAAGACCTAAGGGAACACCAAAATAAGGAAAAATAGGATTCCCCGCGACAATAAATCCTTTGGCCATTAAAGGAGTGACAGAAAAAATATTGCGCCTAGTGTTGAATTCTTCTGCATTTTCAATCCCACCTTTAAGAGAGATGCGTGGCTGTTTGCCGTAATCAGGGAAAAGCTCCAAATCCGCACCTGCAAAAATTCTGTTTTTTCGTGGTCCATTGGAAAAACCTATCCCTCCATCAAGAGTAAGCATAGGCGAGGCCTTATAAGTATAGCGTGCTTGAATACCCGTCCCTTTTCCATCGGAGACAAAGTTGCTAAACTCAGTTGTAAGAAGTCCTACCTTCTCCTCAATAGGGTGAGTAGAAATTCCTGTTCCGTGAGCAAAGAGTGTCGAAGAGAGAAAAGAGCTGGTCAAGAGAAGAGCAGAGACGATTTTATTGCAACGCATAGTTTAAACCTTTTTTTCTCTTAGTTTAATAGAAAAAGAAGAGAAGAATCAAGGAAAACTATTGCACGCAATCTATATTTTATCTCGTAGTTCCATTTCTGCGAGATGAAATGATTTTTCCATATCGCGCAAACTCTCATTTTTGCTTTTTACTTTATTCATTAAAATTTGTCCTTTCTCATTAAATTCCATGGCATAAGTAAGATGTTTTTGTATGTAACTATTGGCAAAATGGTATTGGATTTTTTGTTCTTCTTTAATAAAAGATAATTTGGGAGATTCTTTTGACGACTTTAATTCTTCTTTACTGAGCTGAAAGGTCTTTTCAATATAATCTTTATTGGAAATTTCTTTTTTGCTCCAAAGAAGCATTCTTTGATAAAATAAGTTTTTTTGAAGATGATTTAAAACTAAACTTCCTTTTTCTTTTGTCTCTAATGAAGAGAGAACTAAAGAAAGCTGTTGAAGCTTAATAACCGTTAGAGGCGAAAAGGGATTTTTATTGGCAATATGAGCAAGGGCAGTTAAGTAACAGTCAGATCTTTCTTGTTGTTGGCAAAAAGTTGTATGAGAAAAAGTATGGTCTTTTTTTTCAATAAAGATGTTTTTCAAGCGAAGATAGCGACATTCTTCCGTGAAATGAGACAATTTACTGGTGATAATACTGGGAGTAATTCGCGTCATTTTCTCACTGGCCTTTTTCATAAAAGAAGTATCGCTGATATAGAAGAATAAAGGGTCGCAAGATGAGAGGTGTGAACTATAAGTAAGAGGATCTTGTTTTTCTCGCAAAAAAGATGAAATAAGAAAAGAGGTAATAAGAAAAGAAAAAGTACCAAAAAGTTGAATGAAAATATTCCTTTTTTGTAGACGGCGAAAAGCAAGAGAGAGAAGAATAAGAATAAAAAAGAAAAGAAAAAAAGAAAAGAGAAGGACTGAGAAAAAAAGAGTTCCTTCTTTTTCTCCTGAAAAGAGAAGATAGCTTAAAGCAAAACCCCAAAGACCTAAGAATAAAAAAAGAAAGCGAATAAGGGGAAAGAGAAAATAAATTATTTTTGCCAGCATAAAAATCCTTTCTTCAAGAGAGTTATCCATTATCGGCAGATGAGAAAAAAAATAAATTTTACTTATAGAAAAAGAGGTTTTGATGATTCGCTTAATACCGATAATGCTTATGTCTATGCTACTTATGTCCTGTAATCACCTTTTTTATTATCCGACAAGCAAAGTCTATTATGATTTTTCCTCTTTTCCCCATAAAGCTCACGAGTTCTATCTGAGTTCTTCTTATGATGAGACAAAGCTTCACGGCGTAAAAATATCAGGGAGGACAAAAGATTTTTCGGAAAAAAAAGAAAAATCGATGCATCCAATTTTAAAAAAAATTTATGAAACCAAGGAAAAGCGCAATATTTTTAAAGGAAAGACTCTTCTCCTCTATATTCACGGGAATGCTGAAAACATAAGCTCTCATTTTTGGAATGTGGCCTGGATAATCCCCTTTGGTATCGATGTCCTTATAATTGATCCAAGAGGATTTGGGCAATCAGAAGGATCTGTTCATCATGAAAATATTGGACGAGATATGAGCGACATTTTGTCTTGGGCCATTAAAGAAAAAAAGGAAAAGAGTTATGAGAATCTTGTCGTCTTTGGGCAAAGCCTAGGAGGTACTCTTCTCCTCAAAGCAATTGAGCGAGAAAAAATGATCAAAGCTGTAGACCTTATTTTTATTGACTCAAGCTTTCTTTCCTACAAAGAGATGACGAAGGAAAAAATAAAAGAAACTTTTCTTTTGTGGCCTCTTTTTCCTTTCTATAAAATTCTCATCTCTGATGAGGAGTCTCCTCAAAAAAAGAATTTTATTTCAAAGGAAAACTTGCCTTTTTTATTGGTTTCTCATGGAAGAGAAGATGAGATTGTCCCTTATCATTTAGGAGAGAAGTTATTTCATTTTTATCCAGCTGAAAAAATCATGTGGCCTATTGAAGAGGGAAATCACATCGATATTTTCATGAAACATCAAGATAAATATCGATGGGATTTTATTTATTTGCTAGAAGAAAAATTAATCTTCAAAAATAACCATTAGATCTTCTTTATTTAAACGTTGTTTAAGAAAAGAAGTTACTTTTTCTCTCTCTTTTTTTCTTAAGGTCTTTTTTAAAAAAACAATAATAACGGCCTGTTTTTTCCCTATCTCTTCACTGCTAAATCCACCACCTAAAATGAGAGATTTAATTTCAGGATGATAAAGATTGAGTTCTTGAAGGATTTTTGGTCCTTCTTCTTGCGTGAAACCAATAGCATCACTTTCTTTATAATTTTCAATTTCTGTTTTGAGATGGACAATTTCTCTTTCTTTATTATTGATAACTTCTTCATTTTTTGTGACAAGCTCTTTTAAGATTTCTGTTTTTAAATCATGGTTATATTCAGCAAATTGTTTTTTTAAGGCAATTGTATTTTGTTTTGGTCCATGGAGTACTAGGTTTGTATTGCTAAACCTCATTTCTTTAATTTTATCTTCAAGCTTAGCGAGATGTTCTCCCTCGATAGGATCTCCCAGCATCGTTATCTCAATGACTGGTTTGTTTCCATAAGTAATTTTTGTATTAATAATCTGGTGTTCTGTAAGATTGAAATTTTTTTCAATAAAAGAATTTGCCTCTTTTTTAAACAGTCCTTCTTGGACTAAATCATAAGCGGTATAGCCGGCAGGGATTGTTGTAACTAGGGCAGTGAGAGCAATGAAAAAATTAATCCTCTTTTCTTTTTTCTCTGCCATGTTTTTTATTTTTTGTAGGCCAAGATAACGGACAACAGCAAAAGTAGAGAGAAAAATAAAAATACAGTTGATGGAAAAAAGATAAAAAGCACCAAAAAAGTAATGAAAACTATTCGTGGCGAGACCAAAGCCTGCTGTACACAAAGGAGGCATTAAGGCCGTGGAAATGGCCACACCAGGAAGAGCATTGGTACTTTCTCGTCTCATGAGAGCAATAATTCCGGCCACGCCTCCAAAAATAGCAATAAGAACATCAAAAATAGTGGGGCGGGTACGGGCCAAAAGTTCTGATTGGGCCTCATGAATGGGGGTAATAAGAAAATAGAGTGTTGATGTTAAAAGGGCCACAAGAACAGCGAGGGCCAAATTGCGCAGACTTCTTTTGAGAAACTCCTGATCATTTACTCCTAAGGCCAAACCAGACCCAATAATAGGACCCATTAAAGGTGAGATAAGCATGGCACCAATGACCACAGGATTTGAATTAATATTGAGGCCAATAGAGGCAATAAAAATGGCGCAGACTAGTGTCCATAAGTTGGCCCCACGAAAATAGACAGATTGAATAATATTCTCAATGCCTTTTTCTTCATCGATATCATTTTCTAGTTTGAAAAGATCTTTTATAAAACCACTAATACTGCTTTCTTCTGTATCTGAAAGATCGGCCATCTCACTGTCCTTTATAGAGTTGAGTCATCATTGTTTGGGAGTCTATTTTAATTTCATTAATGATTTTGAACCCCTTGGGGATTTCATTTTTTTGCACGGGTGTTCGCCCCAAGATGAAGGCCTCTCCTTGTTGTTGAAGGAGGTGGTAAATAACACGATAGAGCTCATCCCTAGAATCATAATAATAAAAATGGGAAATAGCACGATTTTTATTAAGAGGATTTTTTCCTTTTTCTCTATGGTAAAAAGGAGGGTTGCAGACAAGAATATTAAACTGCTCTTGGAGAGAAGGATCAGTTTTTAATTGACTCATAGGGAGTGGATAAATATTTTTTTCTACTGCCCTAAAGAGAGGAGATAACATTTCTAAGTTGTCTATATTTTTCTTTATGACTTCACAGCATTCTTCTTGAACGTCACAAAATGCTACCCTTTTGATTTGATTCATATGAGGATGATTTAAGAAATACTCCAGGCCAACGACGCCGCTTCCTGCGCAGAGATCCATTAAGGATATTTCCTTTTTATGGGAAGATAAAGAAACTGCCTGATTGGCGAGATGGATGGATGCCTGAGAAAAGTGATAAAAAGAAGGTTGATGGTAGTTAAAAAATTTTGTCATTTTTATATCGTTAAAAAATATCCCAGTTGAGTTGATCAAGGGCCATAAGACGGTAGAGAGAAGTGGGGGTTATTTTATTCTCCTTAATCATTTTTTGATACCAGAGAACTTCTTGTTTTTGGAAATATTCTTTTTCTTCTTTTAGAGAGGCAATTTCTCTTTGTGGTCTCATAAAGTTGTTGAGGTCTTTTTTTTCCAAAGCAGTATTAAGGATATAGAGGAAGTAAGGGTTTTTGCTGTTTTTCTTATAAAGCTTTTTATCTTCTTCGCTGAAGGAGAGGTAAAAAGAAATAAGACCTGGCCAGTACTGTTTGCTTTTTTTTATTTTTTCAATAGAGTCAACAAAGCTAAGCAAGTCATTCTTCTTGTTGTTTTGTCTAAGATAAAGTGACCAAAGATAAGCAATGTTTTTTTTACTCGTCTCTGAGATAGCAATTGAAGATGAAGGAGTCTCTTCAAGATGAAAAATACTTTTCCAAATGGTCCAAATGTTACTTTCTTCTTTTCCTAAATACTTTTCAAGTAATCGATTGTTTTTTTTACTTTTGATAAACTTTAATTGGTCATTGCTAAGAAGAGGATTAAAAAAAAGTTTTATGGGGTCTTGTGACGCAAACTCCATAAAAAAATAATTAACGAGTCCTTTCTTTTTCTTTTGTGCGGCCAAAATGGCCTTTTTGTAAAAGTAAAAATAATCCCCTTTTTTTGACACGGAATTTACCTCTGTTTGAATGATATTTTCAGGCCTTTCAATAAAAGAGGTAATGATATCTTGTTGAGGATGGTTGTTAGAGCAAAGAGGAAAATTTTTTTCCGAAGAGTAGGCATATAAAATAAGATCATTGGCCTTCTGAATTTGGAAGCAATTATTTTCATCTATTATCTCTTCTTTTATTTTGCTTTTAATTTTAATCCCTTCATTGAGGTCATAGGTTAAAAAAAGAGATCCTTTTTCAATATTTAAAGTTGGAAGTTTTAAAACTATTTTGTCGTTATCTTGCTCGCTGATACCATCTTGAGCATAGGCCAGGGATAAGGGAATTTGATGAAGAAAAGAAGAGAGCTCGATATTAGAAAAAATTTTCTTAATGGCCGACAAGTTAAAATAAAGGAGATATGTGGCCAATAGGATAAAGATGGCCAAGATAATGTTGAGATTTTTTTGGAGGAAAAAAGATATTTTTTCTTTGAAATTAAAGGAAGAAGAGCTTTTTTTTGTATTTTCTTGAATACTTTGAGGAATAGATATTTCTTTTGTGACTTCCTCTATGCCTTCATTTTCAATGTGGTAATTGTTTTCTTGGGCCGTTTTTTGAGATTCCTTCATTTTTAAATAATCGAGATAATCAGAAGGAGGATCTATCTTTTCAATAATAAAATCATTAAAAAGGTCTTTCTCTTTAACAAAAAACCAAAAACTATTTTTATAACAAATTTCATCATCTTCCCGGAGCAATTTATTCCTTAACAGTTCATTGATTTTGCTTCGATTAATAGGGCCTAGTAAATGATTACTTTTAGTGCGGACAAGAAAAAAATTATCATTGGCCATGAATTATATCCTCATTTCTTTTTCATTAAGAGGAACATCAATGATTTTGTTGATATTTTGTTTGTAGGTTATAGATCTATTCATGATTTTTTCTATTATATGATGCGTGTTATTCATTTTTTCTAGAGAAAACGCGTATATCTTAGGTGTTAGATTATAAGAAGTTGCCTCTTTCTTTCCTTCAAAGTAATCCCAGTAAGGGTATTGATAGAGAATTTTTTTAATAGATTGCAACGAAGAAGATAAATCTTTTTCATCAATAAAAATAAGCCATTGAAAATAATTAAGAGTTGTCATTTTTGTCTTTTCAGGGAGATGCTGCAAAATAAGATCGATGAGTTCTTCTTTGAGGATATTCCAGCGAACTGTTGATGAGCTCGCGGCATATCCTTGGAAGAGATTATCAAAGTCAATAAGAAGACCTACTTTTTTATCTTGCAGGCCATTTTCTTTTTTTAAGTAAGAGTCGATGAAAGAGATAGAATCCCAAAGATGGACCTCTCGCTCATCTTGTTTTCGAGAATCTTTGCTTTTATCAAAAAGGTAGCGCGTGTAGTAAAAATTGAGAAGAATTTCAAAATCATTAATAAAATTTTCTTTGTGTAGCAAAGAATCTTTTGTACTAATAAAAAAACACAAAAGAGCTGGAAAATTATAAGGTCCTGTTATTTCTAAAAAGTTTAGATGATGACCAAACTGATTAATTAGTTTTTCATTAATGTTGTTGGCGAAGGCCCTCTTTTGAGTGATAAGTTCTAACTTTGAACTGACAAGAGGAAATTCTTCATATTTTAAAAAATCTTCAATGTTTTGATTGTTGGTTTTTTTTAGATGATAAAATTGATTAGTGTCGTCCCACTCATAAATAACAAGGTCGGCCTTAATTTCAAAGTGATTAAGAGTTGATTGCGTGAATGGAGTAATCTCAGGAATAATCTTAAGAGAAGTTATTTGTTCATGTAGATCAAAAAAATTATTTTTTAATTTTTCACTAAGTTCAAATATCTTGTTTTTTTCTTCTAACGTTTGAATTCTTTCTCGGTGAAGAGCAATCCTCTCTTCATACTGATAGCGTTCTTCCTTTAGCCTTAAATAGCGTTTTCTTTCGTGGAGGATTTGCTTATAAGAGGCGACCTTGTTTTGCAGATAAAAAGGTGAAAACTCTAAAGGAAGAGTCATATTAGTGGTTTTATTTTCTGAAATATAAAAAGTTGTTTGCTGAAGTTCCGCCAAAACAGGGTATTGGAGCCATTTTTTTTCACTAGCAATGAGGATTGTCCTTTCTTTAAGGTCACTTAAAGGTATCTCGCTAAGTTCATTGTAGGCCTCAATCATTAATTGATGCTGGCGAAAAAATGAGGATAACTCCTTTAATTCTTGATAGTTATCAGTAAGTAGAGCTATGTTGAGTTTCATCATTCCTCCGTTTTGGGCCTAATAAGATTTTTCTTAGCAGACAGAATCTTACAAATGTGGTATATCGACAAATTTTAATTAGATTTTAACTGGGAATGAAAGAGCAATGCAACAGCTGCAAAAGGGCCTCGCTTTAGAGACCGAATTTTTTTTACTTGACCGTCTTGCTTTAAATGTACCCACAGAGATTGTCATCAGTGAGGATGCCAAGGAGTGGGGGCCTTGGGCAAAAAAATTTATCGATTTTGACTTATTAAATATCGATTCTCCTGAAGAAGAGAAACTGGTGGAGGAAAAAACTATTTTTTCCTTTAAGGGCATGGCCGAAAAAAAATTTTCTTCTGAGTGGGAGAGTCATCTGCTCGTAAAGGGCGAACTTTGTTTTCACTACCCTGAAGGTTGTATACGCTGCCTAACACCAGTTTGGCAGGATCTCTCCATTCCCCTTCAGTTGGCCTTTTTAGACGAGAAATTTGAAAAATCTTCTCTCTTAGAAGATCAAATAAGTTTTGTTTTCGGGGAGGAAGAGTATGAGCTTTTCTATTTTCAAAAAAAGAAAATTTCGCTAAAAGAGCTTTTTGAGGAACTTATTAGTTTCCATCGTCCTGACTTTGTTTTACACCATGAAGAGTGTAAAGGGCTCTGTCAAGATTGTGGAGAAGACCTCAATAAAGCTTCTTGCTCACATTGTTAGTGAATATCACCTTGATAAGCGACGTTTTTTGATTTATTTTGGCCAGCGCTTATTATAGACAGATTAAAATACGGTTAACGGAGAAAAATTATGCCAACCCCTAAAAAGAGAACCAGCGTTTCGAGAAAAGGTTTACGACGCGCAGGCCAACATCATAAGCTTTACCGCAAATTTACTTCAGGCTGCTCAAACTGTGGCGAGCACGTGCTTCCCCATTGTGTATGTCCTTCTTGTGGAACCTACAAGGGTCAAGAAGTGGTAAAAATGAAAGTGAAGGAAGAGAGTCATGACCACGATCATGATCACAACCACGATCACGAGTAATTAAAAACCTCTCTAAAAATTAGGTTATCTTATGGCCCTCTCTTGCAAGATTTCAGGTACAGGTCTTTTTGTCCCCAAAAAAGTTGTCACTAATAAAGATTTAGAGAAGATCGTTGATACTTCGGATGAATGGATCTTTGAAAGAACTGGAATTAAAGAGAGGCGTCTTGCTGATTGGAAAAACGGTGAGACACCCTCTGAAATGGCCTCAAAATCTTCTTTAATGGCCATAAAAAATGCCAATTTAAAAGTTGATGACATTGATTTTATTATTTTTGCCAGCACCTCTGGTGATTATAAACTCCCCAATTCAGCTTCTCTTCTCCAACAAAAACTTGGCATCACCAACCAGTGCCCGGCCATCGATATCGCCGCTGCATGTACCGGATTTGTCTATGGTCTAACCCTAGCAGAAGGTCTGATTCAGACACGCATGGCCAAAAATATTTTGGTGGTGGGTTCAGAAGTCATGACAAATCAAATTGATTGGACAGACCGTACCATGTGCGTTCTCTTTGGTGATGGCTCAGGAGCTGCTGTTATTTCTGCAACAGAAGATGAATCTCTGACGGGTTCTCGCTTATTGGCCCATACCCTCATGGGAGATGGATCAGGAAAAGAGGCCTTTTGCCATCTTTTAGGAGCATCGGCCCATCCCATAACAGCAGAAAACGTAGATCATCCCGATCGCTTTATGCGCATGAAGGGCAAAGAAGTCTTCAAGTTTGCTGTAAAGGCCTTGGAAGATTCTGTTTTGAAGGTTTTGAAAAAGGCCGATTTAACCCTTAACGATGTCACTTGGATTGTTCCTCATCAGGCCAATGCACGGATTATTGAGGCGGCCGCCAAAAGACTTGATCTAGATCTTTCAAAATTTATTATTAATATCCATGAAGCAGTGGAAAATCAAAAAATTAAAAGAGGCGACATTGTCCTCTTGGTGGCCTTCGGAGCAGGATTATCCGCTGGGGCAACTTTATTTCGCTATTAAAGAATAGGAATTTCATCTAACAGTTTTGGAGTAAATATCTATGAAAAAAGTAGCGCTTTTGTTTCCAGGTCAAGGCTCTCAATACGTAGGAATGGGACAAAAATTGGCGGCCGAGAGCTCTTTAGTGAGAGATATTTTTGCTCGCGCTGATGAGGTTCTTGGCTTTTCTCTTTCAAGGATTTGCTTTGAAGGGCCTAATGAAGAGTTAAAACTCACCAGTCATACTCAACCCGCCCTATTAGCACATTCTTATGCTCTTTATTCTTATCTTAAAGAAAATTTAGGACATTCTTTTTCCACAGAAGTCGTTTTAGGACATTCTGTTGGTGAGTATATGGCCCTTGTGGCCGCCGAGGCCCTCTCTTTTGAAGAGGCGCTCAAACTTGTTCGATTGCGTGGTTCTCTTATGCAAGAGGCCGTTCCCGTGGGCGTAGGAAAGATGGTGGCCATTTTAGGAATGGACGCTGATCTTTTAATAGCAGGAGCAAAAGAGGTGAGTGCTCAAGGAGCAGGGCATCAAGTAATGTGTGCAAATTTCAACTCTATGCAGCAAATTGTTGTCTCTGGTGATGCTATGGGTTGTGATGAGTTAGTTCTTCTGCTTAAAGAAAAACATGCCGACATTCGTTTTAAAAGTATTGAACTGCCCGTATCAGCTCCCTTTCATTGCTCTCTTATGAATCCAGCGGCCGAGAAAATGAAAGATGCTCTTGAAAAGGCAGAGATTTCTTCTACCAAACTTCCCTATATTGCCAATGTAGATGCCAAATTATACCCTGTGGGAACAAAAAAAGATGTTTTAATTAATAATCTTGTAAAGCAAATACCTTCGGCCGTTCTTTGGACACAAAGTATTGGACTGCTTGATAATGATCTTC
>CALDHR010000016.1 GCA_937898585.1 uncultured Oligoflexia bacterium | reverse complement strand
AGTGTTTTGTTTTAAGACTTCCCGTTGAAACAAAAAATAAATGTTATCAAGAGTTAAAAGAAAAAACTGAAATGATAGATAGTGTAGGGCCTTATGGAGTTTTTTCTTGGAAGTAATTTATCCAATCATGCTCGAAAAGAAGTTGATGGGTCGATTCTGGAATTGATATTTTCTTTTTAAAGGGAAGATCGTTGGCCAGCTGTTTGTACTTATGATCTTTTTCTCCGTAATAATAAGTAATTTTTTTTCCCTCAAGATAATTTCCTAAGTAGGGCATCATTCCAGCACCCATTAAACGAGAGCACTGAATAATTTCGGATTCAATATGGCGCTCTATCTTTCTTTGAAGATGTTGAGAAAAAGAAGGCATGCTTTTGTAATTGCTAAAAAGAGGCATCTCGTACCAGCGAGGTAAAAATTCCTTTAGCTGCATACTTTCATTGAACAACAATTCATCTGATTTTCTTCTTTTCTCTCTCTCCTTAAGATCTTTAATTCCTACAGAAGAAGAAAGTAAAATAAGTTCTGAGAATAAATGAGGGTAAGTAAGGAAAAGGTAAAGAGCAATCCGCCCTCCCATTGAGTATCCAACAAGAATATTTTTATTTCCTTGGGTAAATAAAGGCAAATAAAGAGAGCAAGCTTCTTCAAAAGAGGTTGCCTGTTTTAGTTCTGGATGATCTTTAAATAAAAAATTTCCATGACCGGGAAGAGAGATTTTTTCATAATTTAAAGACCCTCTTGAAAATTCAAATCCTGTAATAAATTCATCCCAGTCGCTAATGTGGCCAAAGAGTCCATGAAAGAAGTAATATTTTTTTGACATGGCCCTTTATAGCATAGAGGAAACTTTTTGATACCAGAAAGAGACATTTTGACACCAGCAAACTATGTGATTTCAATGGGTTACAGTTGGCATGAAATATGCATAGTAACTATCATGAGTTACTCATGATAAATAACAAAGGAGCGAACTGATGAAAAAGTTTTTAGCAGCAGCATTACTTTCGGGTGTGCTTTCAGTAACAGGCGAAGGTCTTCTTGAGAGAAGCAATACAAATTTAAGCTTGTCAGATTTAAAGATCGTTAGTGAAGTAAATGCGATGGATACACTTCATGAAAGTGAAATAAACCACCGTAGAGGTGGACGTAGAGGTGATTATCGCCGAGGCGGACGACGTGGTCATGATCACCGTCATGGAGATTATCGCCGTGGAGGACGTCGTGGGCATGATCACCGTCATGGAGATCATCGTCGTGGACACGATCATCGCCGTGGAGACGGTCGTCGAGGAGGCAGTCCTCTTCCTCCATTCCCTCCGTTTCCTCCCTTTCCTTTCGCTGCTGCAAATAACTAATTAGTTTTTACAGTTTGTAGAGAGTGTTAGAGATAAATGTCTCTAACGCTCTTTTTTTTTTATTGAGAGAGATATTAAAAATGAAAAAATATAAAATAAAACTCTTATCTCTTTTTTTCACTCTTCATCTCTTGCTTGTTTTTTTTAGCATGATGATGCCTTATTCGGATAAGTTGTCGAACATCTGGGATAGTAAGTATTTTACGCCTATTCGAGTTTATGCTGTTTATACAGGCACTCATATTCAGTTCGATTTTTTTGCTCCTAGTATTAATTCTTCACTGAAAGTCTCTTATCTTGTGGAATATTTCAATGGTGAGACAGAGTTAATCGAAGAGTTAAGCGAAAAAAGTCGAGAGAGTCAGATTCGTTATGAAAATATTATGTCTAATTTTTTTGAGATCGAAGAAGATGAATCTCTTCGTAAGGCCATGACGGCATCCTGGGCAGCAAAAGTTTTTTCCAAGAGACCTGATGCCAAAAAAGTGAAAGTAAAAATAGAGCTCTTTGAAATTCCTCAGATGAAATGGTCAGATTATTATGAAAGTTCTTTTGAACGAAAAGTAACAGCGGGTATTCCATGAAAGAAAAAAGCTATGGTCTTGCACTCTCTCTCTTGCGAATAGCATTGGGTTTAATCCTTATTTTTCAAGCAATTTCCATTGCGCCCTCTCTCTATGATTTTTATGGTGAGTTTGGCATCATGCAATCGGCCATTAGCGATTATTTGGCGACGGGTTCTTTTGTGCCAAGTATGAGCTCTGTGCAAAATACGTTAAGTTGGTTTCATCTTCATCGAGATGAAGTAGTGACACTTATTTTCTATCTTTACTTAATTGCGTGCGCTTTTTTTACCATTGGTCTTTATACATCACTTGCTTCGGTGATGACTTTTTTACTTCATTTAATTCTCTTAAGTTCCAATCGGGCCAGCACTTACGGTGTTGATCATTATCTTCACTTTGCTCTTTTTTATTATATTTTCCCTGGAGTGGGACGACTGCTAAGTTTTGATGAAGGTCTTAAATTGCGTGAAGATCATAAAAATGTCATGAACTCTCTTGTCCTTAAGTGGATGAAGATTCATTTTGCTCTTACGTATTTTGCCGCAGGTCTAGGAAAAATTTCAGGAGAGCAGTGGAGAGGTGGTGAGGCCATTTGGCGTTCCTTGATGCTTCCTGAATATCAATTTTATGATTTTTCTTTTTTATCTCAATATCACTTTGTGGGACTTTTTTTGTGTTGGTGGACGATGGTTATCGAACTTTTTTATCCTCTCTTTATGCTGATGAATCGCAAAGTGGCCCTTCTTTGTCTCTCGCAAGTGATTCTTATGCATTTGGGTATTATTGTTTTTATGAAGCTGTATTACTTTGGGCTCGTGATGATCGTTTTAAATCTCTTTCTCTTTGTACTTAGAGAAAAAGATATTCTTCACTTTATGGAGAAAAAAACTAAAGACCCAGGCGTTCTAGGATTAATTGCTCGTAAGCATTTGGTCTAAATTCTTTTTTTCCAATAATGCTTAGATAAAGTGATCTATTGGTAAAAATAGGAGATTTAATAAAATGTTCACGCACTTCTTTTTGATCTTTTCCCTCAAGCATGCTGACGAGATTTTCGAAGAGATAATAATCAAGAGAATTTCCCTGAGAACAAAGTTCTTTTAATTCATCTTTTAGGAGTTGAAGAGTATAACGACCATTGTATTCATCGCTAGAGATGGGATAGTTTCTTTTTTTCTCTTCTATAAATTCTTTACTCATCATAAGAGAGAGATCGTGATAGTGAGGACATCCTTTGAGAGGAACAAATGTAGGTCCTTCTAGGAGTGTTTGAAAATCATAGTACTGTGCATAGATGGCCTGAAAATAAAGTTGACGGATAGAATAGAAATTTTTTTTATTTCCACTGACGGAAGCAGGAGAGCGCCATGATTTTATTTTTTGCGTTTTAAAGAGAAGCTGCGTTGTCGGCCAATCTTTTTTTTCATAGGGATGAGTTTCTACTTCAATGAGGTTGCGGTAGTTTTTAGAAGAAAAGTGTTCTGCTTGAATTTTCCAGTAAAAGAGACCCATTGAAAAAAAGAAGAGAAGCAGCGTCCATTTTTTGTTCATAAGATCCCCCATGATCTGATTTTTTCTTCTCATCGGTAGAAAAAATAGTTAGTGTAATTTTTTCGTTAAAAGGGAGTTGTTTAGTGAACTATTGGTTAATGAAGAGTGAACCTTCTACTTTTTCCATTCAAATGCTTAAAGAGAAAAAAAACAGACAAGAAAGCTGGGATGGAGTGAGGAACTATCAAGCACGCAATTTTATGCGAGATGAGATGAAAAGAGGTGATTTGGCCCTCTTTTATCATTCCAGTTGCAAAGAAATTGGGGTCGTGGGGATTGTTGAAATTGTCAAAGAATCTCATCCCGATAAAACTGCTTTAGACGAGAATTCGGCCTACTTTGACCCAAAGGCCACCAAAGATAACCCTATTTGGTTTATGGTAGATGTGGCCTTTAGAGAAGAATTTCCTCAGATTATTTCTCTGGCAGAAATTAAAAAGCATGAAGAATTGAGTGAAATGCCTCTTTTACAGCGTGGCCAGAGGCTTTCCATTCAGAAAGTTACAAAAAGGGAATTTTCTTTTATTAAAAAATTGGCCTCTTTGAAGCAGTAGAAGATATCTTTTTTTTATTTTTTAGCTTAAAAGGTGATCTTTTCTTTTTATAATGAAGAGGTTTCTTTTATGCGTTTTTTCTTGCTGTTTGTTTTCTTGTTCTCTCAAAATATTTTATTGTCTCAAGAAGTGCAAATTAATATCCTCCCAATCCTTCCGCCCTTAGAAGTAGTTAAAAAACTAAGTCGAGGAAATACTTCTTTTGACGTTGAATATTATTTTCGTAAGAATGATGAAGATGATCGCCAAAATGCTCACTCAATATTGAAGCATAATCAATTAGCTAAAAATTTTGGAGAGTATGGGTATCTTCTTGGACCTCGTTTTTATTCGGTAGAGCTTTTGCCTGGAAAGCAATTAACGTCACCTTATCCTTATTTTTTAGATGATGAATATATAGGTTCCAATATTGAGTTACTCAAAAATAAAATCCTATCAGCTAAGATGATTGGAGGGATGGGACCCAAGACTTTTGAGGCCCTTCAAAAATTGCCTGATCTTAAAGAGACCTATCTTGATGGTATTTGCCACTAAGGTTTGTCTCTATATTTTTTTCGCTTCTTTTTTTCTTTTTTGACAATCATTCATTATTTTTCATAGGCTAGAGAACTTTCATTAAAAAAGTATGAATAGCGAGGGGGATGATTGTGGGTGCAATTTCAAAATGGAGTTTTTTAGAGCTCTTTCATATTGGCATCGGCCCTTCGAGCTCTCATACGGTGGGACCTATGAAGGCGGCCAAAGACTTTATGGAGAAGCATCTTCAGCAAGCTAAAATCAAAAAGCTTTCTTTTATTACAGTAGAACTTTTTGGCTCCTTGGCGCTGACGGGAAAAGGGCATGGAACAGATAAGGCCATTTTGCTGGGACTTTCCATGGAAGACCCAGAAACCATTAATCCCAATGCCATCGAGACGATTTTAGAGCATATTAAGACCAGTAAAAAAATTGAGCTGCCTTCTTGTGGAATTTCTTTTAATGGTGAGATTCAATTTAATTTTAATCGCCAACTCAAACATCACCCTAATGGCGTGAAGTTTACATCGTATTCGACGGATAGCAGAGGGGCAAAAAAAATTCTTCTCGAACAAGTCTATTTTTCTGTTGGAGGAGGGACTATTCTCACAGAAGAAGAAATTAAAAAACTCAATGGTCGCAAAGGTCCCCCTGAAGGTATTAAAATTCCACCTTATCCTTTTCTGACGGGTGATGAGCTTTTGCGGATGTGCCGTGAGACAAAGAAAAAAATCAGCGAAGTGATGATGGAGAATGAACTTTTTTATCACTCAAGAGAAGAAGTCACCACGGCCATTGAGAAAAGATACCGCGTGATGCAAGAGTGTATTAATCGCGGAATGAATCAAGAGGGGCAGCTTCCCGGTCCTCTGAAAGTAAAGAAGCGCGCAAAAGATTTAAAGAGGCGATTGGTGGATGCCTTGCAAAATCAGCGGGGAGAAAATTTGCGAACTCTTGATTGGGTGAATCTCTTTGCTATTTCGGTGAATGAAGAAAATGCTTCTGGATCAAAAGTTGTCACGGCCCCTACAAATGGCGCCTCTGGTATTATCCCGGCAACTCTTCGCTATTATATGGAATTTTGTGATGGGCAACCAGGCGATGAGGAGACTTTTATTCTGACGGCCACGGCCATTGGTCTTCTCTATAAAATGAATGCGTCTATTTCAGGAGCAGAGGTGGGATGTCAGGGCGAAGTGGGGGTTGCTTCGTCTATGGCGGCAGGGGCCCTTTGTGAGCTTTTGGGAGGAACGCCGCTTCAAGTAGAAAATGCCGCGGAGATTGCGATGGAGCATCATCTTGGTCTTACGTGTGATCCCATTGCCGGATTAGTGCAAATTCCCTGCATCGAGCGCAATGCCATGGGAGCGGTTAAGGCCATCAATGCCGCAAGAATGAGTTTGATGGGTGATGGTGAGCACGTTGTTTCTCTCGATAAAGTTATCAAAACTATGAAGAAAACAGGCGATGATATGCTCAATAGTTACAAAGAAACATCGAAGGGAGGACTTGCTATTCATGTGAATGTGACGGAGTGTTAATTAATTCAGAATACAGAGCAGCTTGAGGAAAGAATTAATTTCTTGGAAGATCATTACTTATGCAAAACCAAATAACTTTTTTTAGAAAAGTTATAGATACAACAAGCTTTCTTAATCTTATAATAACAATCTATGAATCACTAAGAATGTTATTTGGTTCTATCTCTACTGTTTTTTTATTGAAGTCTGGTTTTGCTCCAGATCATATTGCAATATCTAAAGGCGTGTTATCTTGTGTTATTCTGATTTTAGATATTCCCCTTTCCATGCTAGGAGAAGCAATAGGGCATAGATATTTAGTTTTTTTTGCTCTCTTCTTTGATGGAATTTATTTTATCTTATTACCTGAGATATCGAAACCATCATCTCTTTATCTTGTAGAATCATTGAACGCCATTTCTCTGGCCTGCATGAGTGGATCGTTTGAAACAATTCTTTTAAGATCAAAGAAAAAAGACCCTAGTTACAAAAGTGTTAATGTCCTAGGTAGAACCCATCAATTAATGTATTTATTTTCTTCCTTGGCCGGATTTATTGGAGGCGTTATGGCCTCCGTACCAGAAATAACATGTCTTCTTTCTGGAGGAGGCCTACTTGCTCTTTCCTTGGCCATTCTTCCCGTCATCATGGGAAGAAATGCTATATCAGATTTAGATTTTTGCAAAAAAGAGAAAAAAAATGGATATTTGAAGAAAAGTTTTATCGTAAGATTTAGTCTTCTTTTTAAGCTGAAGATAAATTATGATTCACTTGCACAATTAGTTCTTTCTTCAGCATTGTTAAGTATCTTGATACAGTGCTGGCAAATTTTGATTAATCCTTTAATCTCTATTGAATATAAACCTCTTTATGGACCGCTCTTTTGTGCCATTTTACTGGCCCAGTCATTTGCCGGAAAGTACTCAATGAGTTCATCTCGTAGTTGCTCTAAAAGTATTATAGCAATGATTTTTAATTTTCTTCTGATAACTTATTTTTGCTGGATTAAGAGTCTTGTGACAATCCCCCTTGTTTTAATTGCCTTTTTTCAAGTTAAATCAGTCTCATTAAAATTCTTAGGAATTCTGCACGATGATATTTTAGATGAGGATAGGAGTAAAGCTCATTCAATTCATGTCGTTTTTAACCGCTTGGTCGCAGCAATTGCATTTTTTGGTATAAGTGGTCTTGTTTCAAAAAATATAGGTTTAGCAAGTATACCTTTTGTATTGTGTTTTATTTCATGTTTAATTCTTCTTTTTCACAAAAGAAATATATCTGTTTAATCTATTAAATATCAGTAGTATGAAAATTCTTGTGTAAATTAAAGCTTTTTAGTTTGTAAGGATGAATGTAAAAGAGGTGGCGAAAAATCTGAAACGCATCAGAAACAGGATTACACTCAAGGGGTACTTGCCATTCATCTGAATATGAAAGAGTGTTAAGTTATTCTTTACTTTGTCGATAAGAGCAATCAATGAAAACAATAGCAGTTGAAACCAATAATAAGGTGGAATATCAGGCCATCTTTTTTCTCGTCCTTATGACCATTACATGGGGGCTCACCTTTCCTCTTATTAATTGGGCCATCGATAAAATTCCGGCCGTAAGTTTTGTCTTTTTTCGTTTTAGCTTAGCGGCCTTAGTGATGTCACCCATTGCCATTATAGGGATTCGTCAAAAAATAAAAAATGGATCACTGCCTCGCTCCTTTTTTAAGCATTCAATGATGATGGGGATTTTTGATTGCATTGTTTTTCTCACTCAAACGATGGCGATGGAGTATACATCATCGGCCAAGTGCGCTTTTATTACGGCCAGCTACGTCGTGATTGTTCCTTTTATGGCGCCTCTCTTTACCAAAGATAAAATAACTTGGATGCATGTCATTCGCGCTCTCATTGCTTTTGTCGGTATGATTTATCTCTGTGAATTAACCATGGAAGAATTTTATGGGACAAGCAAAGATTCTTTTTTGGGAACAGGCGAAATTCTTTCTCTTATTTGTGCCTTTACGGTGGCCATTACGATTCTTTATATTCAGCGCAATACCAAGCATATCGATAATTACTTTGAATTTTCTTTTATGCAAATTGTCTTCACGATTCCTCTGCCAATGATTTTATTTTTTGCCAAAGGAGCATCCCTTCCCCCCATGGATGACTTCCTTTCAAAGCAGGTGTTGCTGCCACTCTTTTACTGCGCTCTCATCGCCACTGCTTTATTATTGTATCTGCAAGTTCGCTTCCAGCGCAAAACCAGCGCACAAAATGCGGCCCTCATCTATTGCCTAGAGCCGGCCTTTGCCACCATTTTTTCTTATTTTATTTTTCAAGAAGAGATTAAAGAAAGTACTTTTAAAGGAGGCGCGATTATCCTGGTGGCCCTTCTCCTCCCTCTCTTTTTAAATATTCTGTCGCTTCGACAGCGAAACGAGAAAATAGGTAACCACTGAAGCGATACAAGAAAAGAGAAAAGGCGCCTGAACATGAAAAAGGTGTTCAAAGACGAGATAAGAGAGCAGACCAATAAGCAGAGTAGACATGGCCGCCAATTCATTGCCTCTTTTTGACCAAAGCCCCATAATGGTAACGACGAGCAATCCCGACGTTCCAAAAGAACTTGCAAGCTCCACTAATTCGCGAATACGAGTAGAATAAAGGGCCGCCGTTAAAGCAAACATCCCACTGAGCAAAATAATCATACGCGCCATCTGTAGTTTTTTCTTTTCGCTCATTTTAGGAAGAAGATCTCCTAATAAGTTATGCGAGCAAAGGGCCGAGACCGTCAGAAGATTACTATCAATAGTACTGAGAATGGCCGAAATCATGGCCCCTGAAAAAATAACAAAAAAGAGGCGAGGAAGCGCTTGTTGGGCCAAAGTAAAAAGAAAAGCATCGCCCTCAACACTACTGCTTACAAAAGAATGGCCGCCAAGTCCCAGTAAAACAGGAATGGAGCCGATAAAAAGGTAAAGGCAGCCAGCAAGATAAGAAGAGCGAACGGCCGTTTTTTTATCTTGAGAGGCCAGTGCCTTTGAGACAATTTCTTGGCTTGTAAGAGAGCCCAAGATAGGAATACTCCAAAGTTCAAACTGACTGAGCATATTTTCTTGGGTAAGATTAAAACTCAACTTCTCAGAAGGAATTTGTTGAAAAAAAGGAAGAAGTCCACCTTGAGATTCCATAAGAAAATAAAGTAAAGCGAAAAGCCCCACAATTAAAACTAAGCTCTGAACTAAATCCGTTAAAACATCGGCCAAAAGCCCACCCTTAAAAGTATAAAAAACCACGATAATGGTGGCCAGGAAGATTCCCGCCTCAATACTTTGACCTGTTGTTAAAGCGAGAATTTGGCCAAAAGCGCGAATCTGAGCAGCGGCCCAAATAAGAGAAGAGGGGATAAGAATAATGACTGCAACTTTTTCTACAACACGCGAGTAGCGACTTCGAAAAAGATCGGCAAGAGTCATGTAGTTTTTCTCGCGCAGCTTTCCCGCCATAAGAAAAGCAAAAGCAAAGAGACAAAAAGTGTAACCAAGAGGATCAATGCGGCTACCGCTAAGACCCATTTTAAAATTTGCACCTGCCGAGCCAATACAATTTTCTGCCCCAAACCAAGTGGCAAAAATAGAAAAGGTCGCAAGGGGAAGAGTGAGGTTTCTTCCTGCAAGAAAATAATCTTCTTCAGTTTTTACACGACTACTGGCCCATTGCCCAATCATGAGTTGAAGAATTAAATAAACGACAATACCAAAAAATTCAAAGCTCATCATAGTTAGTAGGCCTTAGCGAAAATCATTTTTTTTGCGTTTTCTTTTTGCGTAAAAAGACATGTTCCTCTTTCTTCTTCTGAGGCCAGGGGAATACAACGGGCGGTTACTTTTAGCTCTTTGAGAAGAGACTTGATCTCATCGGGAAGGTTTTCGTGAGCAAAGCAAGAGATAAAACCTTTTTTATCTTTTTTGAAAAATTCAACAAATTTGTTTTTTGATGTCATCTCAAAAGTATGAGTTTCTCTGAAGTTAACTGCTTTTTGATAAATATCTTGTTGCATCGTCGTGAGCTCATCTGAGGCCATCTCGATAAAAGTATCAATCTTCATAAAGGCCTTATCTTTGAGATTTTCTTGATTTCTCTTTATGAGGCAGATTTGATTTTTCTCAATATCTTTAGGACCTAGCTCAATGATAAAAGGATAACCTTTTTTCACAGCACGCCAAAATTTTTCTCCTCCGCGAAGAGCACTTTCATCAATTTCAGCGGCGATAGGATTGTTAAAAAACATTTTTTCAAAAAGACTGTCTTTTAACTCATTGGCCACCTTCATGACGGCCGCTTTTTCTTCATCGTTGCGGAAAATAGGAATAATCATGGCATGGTATTCGGCCACGCGAGGAGGAATAATAAGGCCATTGTCATCGGCATGAGTCATAATGAGAGCACCAATAAGCCTCGTTGTAACCCCCCAAGAAGTGGTATGGGCCAATTGATGTTCACCCTGTTCATCGACAAATTTTATTTTTTGGGCCTTAGCAAAGTTCTGTCCAAGATAATGTGACGTTCCCGCCTGTAAGGCCTTCCCATCTTGCATCATGGCCTCAAGGCAATAGGTAATCTCTGCGCCGGGAAACTTCTCATCTTCTGTTTTACTTCCAATAAAAGGAGCAAGGGCGAGGATATCACTGGCCATTTTTGAATAGATATCCAAGATAAGTTTGGTTTCTTTGACGGCCTCTTCTCTTGTTGCATGCGCCGTATGGCCTTCTTGCCAGAGAAACTCAGAAGTTCTGAGGAATATTCTGGTGCGCATTTCCCAGCGCATAACATTGGCCCACTGATTGATAAGGACGGGAAGATCGCGATAAGATTGAATCCATTTGGCGAAACTGTGCCCAATAATAGTCTCACTTGTGGGGCGAATAATATAAGGCTCTTCGAGTTTTCCTTGTGGAACAAGCTCGCCATCGCTGTTTAGGCCGAGTTTTGTATGAGTAACAACAGCACATTCTTTAGCAAAACCATCTACGTGGGCGGCCTCTTCTTCTAGGTAACTTTTGGGAATAAGAAGGGGAAAATAAGCATTTTTGTGATTTGTTCTTTTAAAGTGAAGATTGAGATATGTCTTAATATTTTCCCATAGAGAGAGCCCTTGAGGGAGAATAATCATGCATCCTCTCACATCAGAATTCTCAGCGAGCTGTCCTTCGCGAACAACACTTTGGTACCACTCGGGAAAATTTTCTTGACGAGTAGGTGTTATGGCCGTTTTAACTTGTGTCATCAATGGTACCTTTTTTTGAAAAAATCCATAAGCCCTGCCATTATAATGAATTTTATTATTTATGCTACGGTCCTCTTTGTCTTTTTTTTACAGAGCTTCATTTTTCAATGGGAATTATTTATGAAAAAAAGTTTATTTAAATTTGCAATGCCGGTTCTTTTTGTCTTACTTTTATGGAATTTTCCGCTGCCGGGACTTGAGGAGAAAGCATGGCATCTTTTTCTTATTTTTTTAGGAACCATTGCTCAAATCATTCTCAATATTTTTCCTATGGGAACAGTGGCACTGTTTTCTTTGATGATTCTCACCATCACAAAGACTATTCCTCTTTCGGAAGGATTGTCTGGTTTTAGCGATAAAGTTGTTTGGCTAGTTCTCAGTGCTTTTTTGGTGGCACAGGGATTTTTAAAAACAGGTCTTGGGCAGAGAATTGCTTATTATTTTATTTACTTTTTTGGAAAGACACCTCTTGGCCTTAGCTATGGCTTTGTTATGGCCGATCTTGTTTTGGCGCCGGCCATTCCCTCGAATACGGCCCGCAGCGGTGGAGTCATTTATCCTATTTTGAGTTCCTTATGTCTTAATTTTGATTCACATCCTCACTCACCCAGCTCGCGCAAAATTGGAAGCTTTCTTATGAAAGTTGCCTTTCAGGCCAACATGATTACCAGCACAATGTTCTTAACGGCCATGGCGGCAAATCCCCTTGGTGTGAAAATCATGCAAGAGATGGGCATTGAAATTGACTGGATGAAATGGTTTATGAGTTGTTTTTTTCCGGGAATGATTGCTCTAATGATTCTTCCTCTGATTATTTATATCCTTTATCCGCCAGAACTAAAAGATACATCGCAGGCCCAAGAAATCGCGAAAAAGAAAATTGTGGAAATGGGGAAAATGAAGCGAGACGAAATGATTATGAGTTTTGTTTTTTTTCTCTTGGTGACTCTCTGGATCTTATCGCCTACTCTTGAAATTCATCCCTGTGTGACGGCCTTTTTAGGAATTAGCGTTCTGCTTTTTACAAAAGTTTTAGACTGGAAAGATATTTCTAACAATGCTCTGGCCTGGGATACTTTTGTCTGGTTTGGTATTTTAGTCATGTTGGCGGGCAGTCTCTCTCATCACGGTATTATTGATTATTTGGCCATGAACTTTCAAGAATTCTTAGGCGATCTTCCTTGGGTCTATGCTTATATTTTACTCTCTCTCTTTTATTTTTATATCCACTATCTTTTTGCTAGCTGTACTTCTCACCTCAGTGCTCTTTTTGCAGGAGTTTTGGCCATTGGAAAGTTTTTCAACGTACCTCTCTTTCTCATGGGAATGACCTTGAGTGTTTTCAGCAATCTCTTTGGTTGTCTTACACACTATGCAGCGACACCCGCTTCTTTTTTCTACGGGGCCGGCTACATTGATATTAAGAGTTGGTGGAAAATCGGTTTTATCGTCAGTATCTTTCACATCACTTTCTGGATGACAGTAGGTTCTTCGTGGTGGAAATTTCTTGGTTATTGGTAAAAGAAAGATTTCTTTATTTTTTCTTAATTTTAAAAGTCAGAACGCCATCGCTGTAGCTTTCTTCTATTTTTGTTAAATCTACAATATCTTTGACGGGAATAGATTGAGAAAGAGATTCTACTTTGAGATAGCGATTGACGAGATCATCGGTGATTTTATTTTCATCCATTCTTCGAGCAAAATTAACGATAATAAGTCTATCTTGACCTGAAATATGAAAGTTATTTTTTTCATAGGCCGGGACTTGAAGAGATATATGGTAATGCTTAGGTGTCTCACTTATCGTAGGATTAAATCTTTTGGTGACATAAAAATCATTATCTTGGCGATCGCTATAAAATTGATAGGGTTTATCTAACTTTTCTTTTATCTTTTGCAGGTTATTTTGAGCGACTTCCTGAATGAAATTCAACGTCTCTTTGTGGTTTTTTTTAATTTCTTCGTATTTTTGAAGAAATTTTTTATTAGCAAAGTTGATGGCCTGCTCATGATTTTTTTGTTCAATATTATACTTCTTCTCATTTTCAACTTTTTGTCGATTGAGGATTCTGTTGTATTTTAAATCTTCTGTTTGAACGATTTTTTCATTTTCGATTCTCTTTTTTGCCAAGGCATCGCTAAAGAAAAAATCATTTTTGGCCATTTTATCTTTGAAATTTCTGTTTTGGTCAAGAATTTTCTCCTGAGAAGCATTCATCGCCTGACTCATGCGAAAATCATTTTTGCTCTTAAAATTTCTCAATTCATCGTTAAAAGTATAACGTAATTCTTCTCGCTGATCAGTAAAGTCTTTCGCAAAATCTTTTAGTTTATCTTGATAAAACTCTGTCTCTTTCTCAATGATGTCATTGTTTTTTATTCGACGATCTTCAACACGATAATTAGCTTCATTAATGAGTCGGTCTTTTTGTAATTCAATTTTATTTTCAGTTTCATTCATTTTATCTTGAATTTTTTTGAGACGCTCCTGCGCGATAAGATCTTCATCCTTAAGACGACCTTGATGCTTTGTCCGAAGTTGACTGATTTCTTGTTCGCTTTGTTTTTGCAGGATACTGCTTTTCTTATTATAGAGCTCATTGAGTTCTTTAATCTTTTTTTCATTTTTTCTTACAATATCTGCTTCGTTAACGGCCTTTACTTGCATCTTTTACTCCTTTTTACTTTTTGGATTTAAGATACTTTCAAACATCCAAAGTTCTGGTGATTTGCAAATAGATTTGCTGGTTTTGCCCATACACTTCCAGCTTCTCATGGTATTAATCCCAATAGAAAAAGCACCTCCGTGAGTTTTTAAAAAAGATTGTTTGTCAAAAGAAGAGGTAATGATCTGAACGGGATTTTTCTTATTACTTAAATCTTTAATCAAGTATTGATAATATCTCACTTCACCTCTCATTTTTAATGAAGAAAGTAAGAAAAAAGAAAATAAAAAAATAATTTTCATCTCAGTATTTTCCTTTATTTAAATCTTCTTTGATGGCCAAGAAAGTTTTTCCATTGATGCAATAAAAAAAGTTTACTTTGGAGTAGAGACTGCTTTAATCTTTAAGAAGAGGTGATGTTATGAAATTTTCTGTTCTTTTTCTTTCTTTTTCTATACTTCTTTCGTCGGGAATTTTTGCCGCTAAAGAATATGGTGATGTAAGCATGGGCAAAGTTGCGGCCCCAGCACCACCTCCCTCTCGAACCATTACTCAAGATGGTAGCTCCTTTTTCAAGCATTACACTTTTGATGTAAAATTAGAGAATAAAACTGTTAATAAAAAAAATGAAAAAGAAAACCTCGCGTCGACCTCTTTTTCTGTAGAGACTCCCTACGAGGCCTATATCGATCTTCATCATCTTGCTCAAGTGAAAAAAGGAAAAAGCGTTGCTGGGAAAGTAACCTTTGGACTTCATTGGCTTACAACGGCCAGCACAAATTCAATTATTGGATTAGACTTTTATGGAGCTCATTTTTTTCCCACCATCAAAGAAAAAGGATACTCCAGTAAAAGTGAGAATAGTATAGGATTAGAGACATCAAAAAATTTAGGACGTTTTCTTTTTGCTTTTAATGCAGAAGCTTCTTTTTTAGACAATCCCAGTGTTACAGATGAGGCCTTTGTGGAAAAAATTTACAAAGTAGGAGGAGGGATAGGGCTTGTGATATCTCAAGATATTCGCTTTTCAATGGAAGTGAATAACTTTAAGCTAATGGGGATTAAATCACAGGATTCTCCTTCAAGTAGTAGTTATTTAAGTATTTCGCCAAAATTGAGTTTGCTTATTTTACCCAGAACAAATCTTCACTTAGGACTCACTATTCCCACAGGGAATAATCTCTCAGATGAAACAAAAGAAAAGTTGGCCTTCTCACATCTAGATGGTTTTTATGGAAGAAGTATTAACATTGGAACAAATATTACATTTTAAGGATAGTTTAGATTGAAAAAATATTTGATAATTGGTGCTATTTTCTTTGTTTTATTTTTAGGAACGCTAGGGGCCCTTATCGCACCCTATGCTTTTTATCAATTTATTATTGAAGGAAGCTATTCCCCTGAATGGTTTAAAATAAATAAAATAGTTAAAGTAAATAACTTAGATCCCGTTTTAGATCAAAGTGACTTTGTTCTTCATCAAACAGTCTTTGAGGACTATACTAAAAACCTTAATGTTTTTGCCTATAATATTCCTCTTCCTATGCGCCATCCTATCTTTGAAATTTTTCCTATTGTTGAGATGAGAAAAAAGAGCAAAGAGGCGGAAATTGGTATTGATTATACGGATCATGAGAAAAATAAAATTCTTACAATTATGTTACATGCATCAAAAACATTTAAACGTTATCTTGATGATCAAAAACTTTTTAAGATTCCTCTTGTTCGAAGTACATTTAAAGATATGCAATTTCATGATTTTTGGAAAGATCTCTTCACGAAGGAAGTTATTAGCTTTGAAAAAATAAATTTTTTTGATTTAAGTTTTTTTGATGGAAGCTATTACAAAGAGATGGTTTATGATCTCTACTTGCTTCATATGAGAGATAAAATTTTTGAAGAGATGCCTAGTCGTCTTTACTTTTTTGAAGAAAAGAACCTAGGGATGGCCCACTATCCTAGCTCTCGTTCTAATTCTATGAATAATGAAATAAAAGAACAGTTCTTTCAAGTATTAGATCTTCGTTTGGAATCTTTTACTCTCTATTATGAAGATAATAACTTAAACTCAAAGGATATTAGGGCCTTGATTTTAAAAAACATTCGCTATGATTACAGCTCGCCTAAGATGGGATCTGATATCTTCAAAGAATTTAAAATGCTCTCCTATGAAGATAAATTATCAGAAGTAGGATTTAATTTTCTTTTTGCTGCCTGGTCTCACGATCTTAAAAATAAAAAATTTCTTCGCGATGTTCTCGCCTTCCTCGAGAGATCTCCTGATAACTTAACTATTTTAGGTCCTCTCTATAATTATGCCTTTGATCAATTTGGTGAGAGTTTAAAGAGTGAAGAAGGGGGAGATCTTAGCTCTTCTGATTTTTTAAAACAAAAAATTGAGGACGAAAATAAAAAAGAAATTCGCGATATGGTAAATAGCGAAAGAAAGAAATTTGAAGAAATGAAGTTTGAAAATAGTGATGAAAAAGTGAAGTATTTTCTTGAAAAGGCCAAGCAAGAGGCCGCTCATAAACGAGAGCAGGACGGTGTAGACGTTTCAAAATGATTTTACGGGAAAGGCAATTAGAGGTATTCTTCTCAAGGAAAATTAGTTCGCCTTATTCAAAAAAAAACATTGAGATAGTTTATGAAGTTTCCCGGTAAGAGAAAAATTAAACATTATTTTCCCGTTAGCGAACGAGGGAGAATTTCTTTTGAGTTTGAGTTCTCTGAAAATAATGTCAGCTATATCTTGGGAATAGATCAAGTCTTAGTAGATATTGAGGCCCACATTCCAGATTCCTTCCTAGCTGATTGGAATCTTCAAAAAGGGCAGTCGACTATTTTGCCCGAATCAGTAGCGGGAGAGCTTCATCATCAATTAGAGATCCAAGATCTTATCAAAGGCGAGTTTGCCGGTGGCACTATCGGTAACACACTTCACAATTATTCAATCCTCTCTGAGAGCGAGTCCGTTCTTTTGGGAACCATCAAGCAAGACATTATGGTTGGCGATTATGCTTTCAAATATTTGCGCAATACGGCCCCTTTGGTGAATCTTTCTCACCTAACGCCTGTGGGTGGTGAAATGGGAAGGGCCTTCTGCCTGGTGACGCCTGACGGGGAGAGGACTTTTGCTCTTTCTCCTGGAGAAATGAATCAACTACCTTCCAGTAGTATTGATTCTGATCTTCTCTCTAAAGCGGGACTTTTTCTCATTACGGCCTATCTTCTTCGTGATGAAAATGATCCTATCTATGAGGCCACTATTAAGGCCTGTAAGATGGCCAAAGAGCATAATGTTCCCATCGTTTTGACTCTTGGGGCAGACGGTTTAGTAAGAGAGAAAAAAGAATTTTTTAACCAATTTATTAAGGAATATGTCTCTATCTTGGCCATGAATGGCGAAGAGGCCCATGCTCTTACAGGAGAATCAGATCCTATTAATGCCATGGGAGGAATCCTGGAATTGGCAGATTTCTCACTTCTTACCATTGGAAAAGATGGGCTCTTGGTAGGAGGATTTTGCGACAAAGAGTATTTGCGTGAGACCAAAAATGAATTGAGGGCCCATTTAAATTATCCAGCTTTTAATAGTTACGAGTTTAGTCGCAGCATGCTCAAGAAAGATTGTTTGGATCCTGTTCAAATTATCTCTCACATCAATCCTTTTATGGGCGGTCCTGGGGAGCAGATTAAAAACACGAATGGAGCAGGAGATGCCGCTCTTTCGGCCTTATTGCACGATATTATGGCCAATACCTTTCACCGGCAGACACTTCCCTCGTCGCCCAAACACCGAGCAAATTTTTTAACCTATTCTTCCCTGGCCCAAATATCAAAGTACTGTAATCGTGTCAGTTATGAAGTCCTTAAGCAAAATTCACCGCGCCTCATTCGAGGGCTTCCCGATCGAGAAGATTGCCTGGAAGAGGAATATTGGGAGCGGTAATTTCTCTCACCTACTGGCCTTGTCTTTTCTTTTTTTACTATAATACAATCTATGAGCTTAAAAATTAAACTCCTCGGTGTTCGCGGTTCTCTTCCTACTCCTCATACGAAAAAGGAAAGGAGGACCTTTGCTGTTGAACTTCTGAGTAAATATCTCGATTCTTCTGACAAAGATATCGACTCTTTTATCGATTCTCTTTCTCACCCTTTTCTCTATGGGCTCGGCGGGAATACCATGTGTGCTTTGGTGAAGACAAATGAGACGACATTGTTGATTGATGGAGGAACGGGGATTCGCAATTACATCGATGATGCTATGAGCGGACCGCTGGGAAGAGGAAAAGGTGAGTTGCATATTTTTATGACTCATTTTCATTGGGACCATATTATGGGTCTTCCTTTTTTTTCGCCCATCTACATTCCTGGAAATAAGATTCACTTTTATGCTGTTCAGCCTGAGTTAGAAGATGTCATTAAGCAAGTTTTCAGGAGGCCTTATTTTCCTGTTGATTTTAAAACGCTGCGCTCATCTATTGTCTTTCATCAAGTTGAGGCACGAAAACCTTTTAAAATCGGTGATCTTACAGTGACGCCTTACATGCTAGATCATCCTGATGCTTGCTATGGACCAAAAATTACGGATTCGCGCGGAAAGACGTATTCGCATGCCGTTGATCATGAGGCCATTCGTATGACGGCCAAAGAGCTCGATGAGGATCTTCCTTTTTTTCAAGGAGTAGACTTGATGCTTTTTGATGCGCAGTACTCTGTGAGCGAAGCGGCCGAGAAAATTAACTGGGGTCATTCTTCAGCACTGAAAGGGTTGAAGTTGGCGGAGAGAGAAAAGATTAAGAAGATTGTATTCGCTCATCATGATCCCATGCATACAGATATGATGGTTCAAGAAACGGCAGAAGAGTCCTATGTACAGTTTCAAAATATTGTAGGAAAAGATAAAGAAGTTGATTGGGAACTAGCGGTAGAGGGGCGAGAGTTTATTCTTTAATTTTTTCTTTGATGAGTTCAACGACATTTTTCATTTCTTCTTTTTTCAATTTTCCCGATTGATGAAAAACCACAATACCTTTTTTATCTAAGATCAAAACATCGTAGCTATTATCTTTGAGTTTCCATTTGTCCACTAATTCTTTTTTTAAATCATTGACGTATAGTGTATTGGCGAATTTTTTCTTTTTTCCTTCAAGAACAGAATTAATAAGAGAGTTAGGGAGCCAGGTAGCGGCCATGTTGATGATGGCAATAGACTGCAATTTATCTTTGAGAAAATTTTGTTCGTGAAGAAGTACTTCTAGATTCTCGTTGTCA
This sequence comes from uncultured Oligoflexia bacterium, assembly GCA_937898585.1. GTDB lineage: Bacteria > Bdellovibrionota > Bacteriovoracia > Bacteriovoracales > Bacteriovoracaceae > CALDHR01. The sequence continues at coordinate 3,133 of CALDHR010000016.1, read as the reverse complement.
GAACGCTCGTCGGGATCTACATAAAAAATAACATTTACTTTGCCGCGGAAGCTATCACTCTTCCATTCATCAATTTCTACGAGGGGGAGAGGTTCTCCTTTTTGAGGAGAGGCAAAGAGAGGGACTGAAAGAAAAAGAATAAAAAAAAGAAAATATTTCATTTAAAAAAGTACTTTTTTTTCAAGCTGAAGGGCCGCTTGGTAAATTTGATTGCTAAAGTTTTCTACGTAGATGAATTTAAATTCACGAAAATCTTTTGGCCAAGAAATTTTTTTACTCTGTAAAAAAAACAAATAAAGTTCTTCCATCTTCCTTTCTACGAGAGGAGCATACTTTGGCCATGACCTGTGTTTATCCATGATGAGTTGTTTTAGCTGGAGAAGGTCTGTTTTTTCTCGTCCTTCTAAAATAATACCTGGTAGAAGAATCTCAAGGACTAAAAGAGTTCGCGAATTGATGGGATAATAAAGATGAGGCGAGAGGATGTAAAAAATTTCACTGAGGACTGAAATTTTAAGATAATCAATATCGATTTGTTTTAAAATAAAAGAAAGCTCTTCTTTTTTGTTAAAATATTTTTCTGTAATAAAAAGAAGTTGCTTCTCCAGGTTAGGATTTTCGGCAAAAATTTTAATGGCCAACGTTTCTTTGTCGTCGCGCACTTTTTGGGCCGTATAATTGCTCTCTTCAATAATTTCACCAAGAATAAGTTTGATGTTTTCTCTTTCACGCAGGAGGCGATGGTGAGCATTTTTTCTTTTCTCAATGTTAAAAAGATGTTCTTGTTTAACGAGAAGGTTAAAAATAGGGACCAAGCTTTTGTCGTTGGCCGGTCCCAGTGTAATTTTTTTCTTTCTTTTAAAAAGAAAGGAGAAAAACTTTTTGGCAAGAGAGACGAGGAAATTCATTTTTTATTTTTTTGTTACCATCAAGAGACCATCACGCAGAGGAAGAAGTGTGGACTGAAGATCTAGGTTCTTTGAGACCATTTCATTGAGTTTTTTTGTTGATTCAATAGAAGGAGAGCTGCTTTCTTTTAAAACTTTTCCATCTCGCAGAGAATTATCAATAATAACAAGTCCTCTCTCAGAGAGCATAGACAGGCCCATTTCTAGGTAGTGTGGATTACTTTCTTTGTCGGCGTCGAGAAAAATAAGATCAAATTTCTTACCTTCTTCTTTTAATTTTTTAATTGTTTCTTTGGCGTCTCCTAAATGACTGACAATTTTTTCTTTGACGGGCGATTTTTCCCAAAAAGATTTGGCCACGGCGACATTTTCTTCATTGACATCAAGAGTAATGACACGGCCATCTTTAGGCATTGCTTCGGCCATAGCGAGAGCAGAATAGCCGGTAAAAGTTCCTACTTCCAAGATATTGGTCATTTTGTTCATGCGAATGAGTGTTTGCAGAAAGCTCGCCACCATAGGCCCGATGAGCATTTGCGACATGGTGACATTTTTACAAGTGTAATCATAGAGTTCTTGGGCCAAGGCCGAAGGATGATGTGAGTGGTTGAGTGAGTATTGTTCAATTTCAGGAAAAGTGCTGGTGCTCATGAGTTGCTCCCTTTTTGAGTTTAGGGGTAACTTTAGAAGAGTTCAGGGAGCAAGTCTAGTAATGTGTCTTTCTTTATTTCTTTTTTCTAGAAGCGCGCATGATCTTGCACTCTAATAAACTCTTGCAAAATAAGAGGTTGTGCTATGAGATTTGGCTCTTCTTTAAGAATATGATAAAGCTTTCTACTGTAGATAGGATGTTCTTTGAGATGTATTAAGCGCTTTTTAAGTCTTCTCTTAAGCTTTTCTTCATCGTTAAGGCAACTGGCAATATAATCATCATGTTCTTTAACAAATCTAACGGCCGAGGGATTATTGGGATTACTTAGAAGTGTTTTGTAGGGATTTTCTGTCTTTCCTATGTGCTCTTTAATGCCTGCTAGCTTTTCATTAAAAATTCTTCTTTTATCGAGAACCACAAGAGGATTTTCTTTTTTCTTTGCTGCTTTAAGTATGATGCTCCAGAAATTTTCTATAAAACGGAGAATTGGTGTTGGCCCTTGGGTATAGAAAGAAAAACGATCTGATTCAAGTTCTTCTTTCCAATTGTCCAAGCGCCTCAAAGCGTGAATTGCTAAGTTAGTGATAAAATTGCGGATAGCTTCTTTTGTTGCACGAGGGAGATTACTGTTAAGAGACCAATAGTGTAGTCGTTGGATATCCTCAAATGAGCGGGTAAGATCTTCTTCTACTTTCATATCTGCTTGCTGGAGCTGAGTCCTATGGCCAGATATTTTTGCAGCGACTGTAGCAATCATAAATCCTGTTCCTCCAAAAACGAGGTTTCTAGTGAGATTCCAGGTGACCTCCCAGGCGAAGTCCGATAAGGCAAAAGAGCTTGAATCATTTATAGATTGCGCTTGAGCAGAAATCTGATCAAGGGCAATTGATACACCTGTATTGGCAAACGCCGCAAAGATTCCAACGCATCCAGTAAAAAGCAGAGTCCTTTTATTGTCTCGCAAAACATAGGACGCAAATTTTCCTGTTCCTGTTCTTGTTTGCTCAATAAACCCAGGAAAATCTGATGCAAGGTAAGTCATTCTCGCAATACTATTGAGATTTTGACTTTTTTTGTTTTCAACAAGTTCAAACATACCTTCTTGGCAGGATAAAAGAGCTCTTGATTTTACTTCCGTAAACTCAGGATGCTCCTTCATTAATTCTTTGAGGGCCTTGGTGGCATCCTCTGAAGTTGAAGAACGTTTATTGAGGAAAATGGTTCCTTCATCTAAGAGTCTTGCAAGAAGGCCTTCAGGAAATTGTAGTGATGGGAAGCAACTTCCTTGCTGATCTTCTTCTTGCTCAGAAAGGTGGATTTCTCCCTTTTCAAGGGAGTCGAGGTCTGTATCACTACTATCACTTGCAAAAAGCTGAAGATGAAAAAAGAGAGATAAGAAGAAAATAAAAAGGCAGTGGCCTTTCACTAAAATGCCTTTAGTATATTTTTTTATTTAAATGGGAAGTGGAAAATTACTTAACCTTGAAAATAAAAAGGTGCAAGAATTTAAATGCTAGCTGAGGCCGATGCTTCTTGATGGTATTGGATGGGCATAGAGAAAATTTTCTCGAGA